>JBPCWY010000163.1:0-15067 GCA_051009035.1 Gammaproteobacteria bacterium | reverse complement strand
CATGCCTGTGTCCGGCGGATTCGGGATTGACAAACACCGGCAGCCGCGACACCGCCGAACGCGGTTGCATGCCGATAATTGATTTTCTCTTTTGCAGTTTGATAGAGCCGGCGGGTAGCATGAGATTAGGCGACACAAACGAATGCTTCCCGGCATGGGACGGCGTCCGCCAAACATGCCACTCTGTCGGATTGGATTGGAATGAAGAGGACGGGGACGATGCCCGTTGCATTCGATATGAAATATGCCCCGACGACCTGCCCGTGCTGGACCCGTTAGCCGGAAGTTGCTCGACTGATTGTCCGACGGACCGTCCAATCGTGCCGGACCTCGTCGTCAACGAACTCAACGAACAAATGCGATGCGCCTGCCCCGATGGCATGACGATACCCGATGACGGCGTAGGAAATACATGCGTCCCCGCTTCCACTTTGGCAGAATGCCTCGCCCGGGAGCCGGTAGACGAAGTCGGTTTTGTCTTGAGTGAACGCGGAAACTGCGTCCCCGCAAGCGAAACATTTTGCACCGACGAAGCAAATCTCGGCTGGTTGCCGGACGAAAACCGATGCTACATACGCTCTACCGCCGCGGAATGCCTCGCCATGCCGCGCGTAGTAGAATCGGGCGAAACTTACGGGTTTATAGCGGACAGCGTTGAAAATTGCGTCCCCGCCACCGCCGACCTTTGCGCTGCAAACGACTACGGATTTTTCCAAACTTTGTTTAATCCGCGCTCAAGCCCGCCGACCCAAGCCGTCCGTTTTTGCCAGCCGTTTTTGGAAAGCCAATGCACCGACGGTTCCGATGCCGCCGCTACTGGCCGCATCTGGGACCCGTCCGCCCGAATCTGCGTAGAATCCTGCCCGACCGTCCGCCCGCTGGTAGAGCGCGAGCGCGCGGGAATTGTCTCCGGCGCGCCTTCTTGCGCTTGTCCGGCGGGCGAAATCATCAGCACCGAAACCGGCTATTGCGAAACCGAAATCACAATGGCGGATTGTTTCGCCTTGGGCGATACGGACAATCCGATAGAGGGTTACGGCTTTGTCCTAAACGCGGAGCGCAACGAATGCGAGCCGTTGGGCGGCGAAGCGGACGCAAACCACATCGCATGCTCCCGCGCCGGTTATTCTTTCCAAATTGTATCCGGCAACGCGTCCTGCACGCCGCCGCAACCGCATTTCTGCGGCAACCCGCAAATCGTCGACGGCAGGACGCTAATCTTCCCGCCGCTTTACGACGCGATTGCCGATTTTTGCGTAGACGAATGCCCCGCAGGACGCGGAGCGGCGGAAGGTTCCAATCTCTGCGCCTGTCCGGAAGGACTCTCCCTCACGGACGGCGGCAGGCGTTGCGAAGCAACAATTACATTGGCGAGTTGCCGTATCGCCGGTTTGGCGTTGGATGCGCCGGATAATACATGCAAAGTGCCGACCGCGGAATTATGCGCCGCAATCGGGCAAGTTTTTGCCGTCATTAACAACGCGGAGCAATGCACAAACCCCGTAAACCCCGAAGATTGCGCCGGAATCACCCCCGTCTGGAACCCGGCGACCGAAATATGCACGGCGACATGCGAAGGAGACGAAGTCGCCATTAACGGCAACCGCTACTGCGCCTGTCCGGACGATTTGGTGATTACCCAATTCCGCAGTTGCGCGCCGCGAGTGACCGACACGGC
Source organism: Gammaproteobacteria bacterium (assembly GCA_051009035.1). Lineage (GTDB taxonomy): Bacteria > Pseudomonadota > Gammaproteobacteria > Tethybacterales > Persebacteraceae > Persebacter. The sequence continues at coordinate 13,389 of JBPCWY010000163.1, read as the reverse complement.
AGCGTGCCTCACCGAAAACTTTAACCCGCCCGACCGGCCGATTCAACGCCCGCGTCCCTACGGCGTTTATATTCCCGCCCAAAATGCCTGCGTCCAAGCCACCATAAACAATTGCGCCCAAGCCGGCTACGCTTTTGCCAGCAACGAGCGCGGCGAAAAATGCGTCTCCGCGTCCCAAATAACATGCAACGCGCGCGCGGGCTTTATTTTGGATATGACCGTCAGCCCGAACCACTGCATACCGGACTCGGAATGCCTCGCCCCCCGCACAAGAAGCAACACCACATGCACCGGACCGACCGTGGAATCCTGCTTGGCGGACGAAGGCAAAGCGTTGCACCCGCTCTTCGCCCGTTGCGTAGCCCCGACCGCCGCGCTTTGCAACGACGGTGGTTTGCAATTTAACGAAACGGACAACGCATGCGAAGCGGTGGCAAATGCGGCGCACTGCGCAGAACAGGGCAAAATGCTGAATGTCCTCACCGACAGATGCGTGGAAGAATGCCCGTCGCCGCTAATGCCCCTCAGTACGAATCCAAGCTTGTGCATGGAAACTTTGGATAGTTGTCATGCGCGGGGTATGGCTTTTGTCCGCACCGGACCGGACGCCGGCACATGCAAAGTTCCCGCAAACTTGGCGGACTGCGGGGGCGGGGCATTCCTGCCGCGCGACCTCACCATTAGGCCGCGCAGGCTCATCAACGAATGCGGAGGCTTTGAGAGTAATCAATCCTTTAGATGCGGCACGAACGGCGCCGAATGGAACGCGGAAAATTTGCCGATTTGGGACGCTGTCAACCATTTTTGCCGCGACGATTGCCCCGGGCGTCCGATATTGAATAATGTATGCCTCGCGGCGACCGCGGAAAGTTGCGGCGCGGGCGGCGGGTCTTGGGTTGACGGCAGATGTCTGGCGGTGGAGTTGCACAACCGCGAAGAATGTTTCGCCCAAGGATTCGAATACAACGCTACCGAGGGCCGTTGCGTTGGGAGGGAGCCGAACATTGCGCACTTATGCGGCAGGGGGTCGTTGTATTTGGTGGGGTTGCGGTTTTATAACGAGAGAACGATGCGTTGCGTTGCATCCTGCAATTCGGACGAATTTGAGGCAAAAGTGAACAGTGGCGGGCGGGATGTTCCGTCTTGCCAGGCGAAAATCACATTAGAAGCATGCTTGGAGTATGACGGCGAGGGAGAGCTCCACGCCTCGCTTGGCACCGTTAACGAGTATCGTTTTCTCCCCAACTTTACGACGAATGGCTGCGACTTCGTAACCGCCAGGGGCAACAACAGCAGGGAGAGACGGGATAGTATCCGCGCAAAGTGCAACTCTTTTGGGCTGATAGCCGACTTCGGCAACAGGAGTAATGAAAACACTTGTATCTCGCCCATTCGCGTTAACTTTGACATGAACTTGGCGACGACGGCAACACATCATCCATATACAGCAAACGAAATGTGCGGCAGATTATTCACTAACTACGGATCTGACTCCCCCACCGATACGAACTACTATGACGACTTCCGGGGCTTGGACTTTTTTGACCCGCTAAACGGCAACTGCGTTGCGGAGTGTCCGCCGGGGCGGGAACCGTATTACGGCGGAAATCGCAGTAGATTTTGCGCTTGCCCGCTCGGACTCCCGCTTGGCGGAAGGATAGATGCAGATGGCAACAGGGTATTTGGCGACTCCAACACCCGGCCCCCGAGTATAAACAGCTCTAATTGGGCCGTCGAGATCTTCAACAGTCGGCCTGCCAGATGCACGGCTTTCGGCGGCGGCAACCGGGACTTGGAGGGCAACCGGATTAATGATTATCAAGTGGGCGGCAACAATCGCCCGTTGCGATTCACGGAGGCGGAATGCCGTGCAAGAGGTTATGAGCACATACCGGATAACGGCGGAAAATGCGTGGCAGCAGAAGCGACCGGAGTATCGTGCGAGCGTGAAGGATTTGAAAATGTCCGCATATTTGACCCGGTAGAGCGTCGTTGCGTAGCCCGTTGTCCGGCGAATCGTCCGGGCCACAAATCGGAAGACAACAACGCCCCCTGCAACTGCAACGACGGCGAAGTATTCTCATTAGCGACAAACGCCTGCGAAGCACCGGTAACGGCATTACAATGCCAAACGATGCCCTTAAGAGGAACAAACCCGTCGGTAGGAATGGTGCTAAATGGAAGAAGAAACGAATGCCAGCAGGTAAGAACAGACGGCGAACGCCAATGCGCCGCCCAAGGATACGGTTTCCAAAACACCCCGCAAGCCCGCCGCTGCACAATCTAAAATAAAAGCGGCGGCGGCGGCGCAAATCCTCCGCCGCCCCCGCCTTTAACTCATATCATTCCCGCGAAAGCAGGAATCCAACCCAGCGGCAAAGCCGCTCCATCCCCGCCAACGCCAAAAGAAAACGCAACCCGCCAGCCGTTTAAGTTCCCCCCTTCCAAACCCGTCATTCCTGCGAAAGCAGGAATCCCGTGTCGTTTGCGGCGGTTAGATTTACGCCTTCGCCCAGTTTTGCCTTGCGGCAAAAATTAACGACACGGGATTCCTGCCTACGCAGGAATGACGGCGGGGAGGCAGATTTAAGCGGCAAACGGCAAACGGCGAAAAACCGCAACCGCCAAAAGGCGGCGGGACGCCGCCGGTATGCGTCCCAACGCTGGAGCGTAGGGACGAGTTAGGAGTTAAGGAAAGAAACGGATTCCCGCTTTTGCGGGAATGGCGAATTTGGTTTAAGCCGTCTCTTTTAATTGGGATAGGATTGACGGGTTTTCCAATGTTGAGGTGTCTTGCACTATCTCTTCGTTTTTGGCTACGGCGCGTAATAGGCGGCGCATGATTTTGCCGCTGCGGGTTTTTGGCAGGTTGTCGCCGAAACGGATTTCTTTCGGTTTCGCGATTGCGCCGATTTGTTTGACCGTCCATTCGCGCAATTCCGCCGCCAATTCGCGCGCCGCTTCGCCCTCCGGACGCGCACCCCGCGGGACGACAAACGCGACAACCGCTTCGCCGGTTAATTCGTCCGGACGGGCGACAACCGCCGCTTCGGCGACTTTGGGATGCGCGACAAGCGCCGACTCTATTTCCATCGTCCCGAGACGATGGCCGGAAACATTTAAAACATCGTCTACCCGTCCCATAATCCAAAAATAACCGTCCTCGTCGCGGTGCGCGGAATCTCCCGCAACATAATACTTTCCGCCCGCAATGTCCGCCGGATAATAAGTGTCTACATAACGCCCGTGGTCGCCCCAAATCGTGCGCAGCTGCGAGGGCCACGGTTTTTTAATCACCAAAAAACCGCCCTGATACGGGGGCATTTCTTCGCCCGCTTCATTGACAACGGCGGCGAAAATGCCGGGCAAGGGCAAAGTGCAAGAGCCGGGTTTTGCCGCAACCGCTCCGGGCAGGGGTGCTATCATGTGCGAGCCGGTTTCGGTCTGCCACCAAGTATCCACAATCGGACAACGCCCGCCGCCGACCGTTTCGCGATACCACATCCATGCTTCCGGATTAATCGGCTCGCCCACCGTCCCCAAAATTCGCAGGGACGATAAATCGTATTCCTTCGGCAAATCCGCGCCCGCTTTAATCAAAGAACGAATCGCGGTGGGGGCGGTGTAAAACGAAGTGATTTTGTGTTTTTGGATAATCTCCCAAAACCTTCCGGCGTGCGGATAAACCGGCGTCCCTTCAAAAACAACCTGCGTCATTCCCGCCGCAAGCGGTCCGTATGCGACATATGTGTGTCCGGTAATCCAGCCGACATCGGCGGTGCACCAAAAAATATCTTCGGGGCGCGAATCAAAAACCCATTTCATGGAAAGCAGCGCGCCGAGCAAATAACCGCCGATGCCGTGCTGGACGCCTTTCGGTTTTCCCGTAGAGCCGGAAGTGTATAAAATAAACAGCGGGTCTTCGGCGTTCATTTGTTCCGGCGCGCATTCCGCCGGCATGTTTTCCACCGCGTCATGCCACCAAACATCGCGCCCGTCCAACATATTAACCGCCGCGCCGGTGCGCCGCAGGACGATAACTTTTTCTACCGGCGCGCTAACAAGCGCTTCGTCTACCGTGTTTTTTAAGGGGATGGCGCGCCCGCCGCGCATGCTTTCGTCCGCCGTGATAACGATTTTTGCCCCCGCGTCCAAAATCCGGTCTTGCAAAGATTTCGCCGAAAAACCGCCGAATACAACCGAATGCACCGCGCCGATTCGCGCGCACGCCTGCATGCACGCCACCGCTTCGGGGCGCATCGGCATATAAACAATTACGCGGTCGCCGCGTTGGACGCCGTATTTTTTCAACGCGTTGGCAAAGCGGCAAACTTCTTCGTAAAGCTTTTGGTAAGTCCAAGTTTCCGTTTCGCCTTCGTCGCTTTCAAAAACAATCGCCGCTTGTTTGGCGCGCGCGGGCAGGTGCCGGTCAAGGCAGTTTGCGGAAATATTTAACTCCCCGTCCGCAAACCATTTATGCGCGCGGTTTTCGCCGCTTTCGTATACTTGCGAAAAAGGTTTGAGCCAGGTAATTTCGGCGAGGGCGCGCCGCCGCCAAAACCCTTCCCAATCTTCGGCGGCTTCGCGCGCGAGTTTGTCGTAAGCATCCCGCCCGCCAACGGCGGCGGATGCGGCAAAACTTTCCGGCGGCGCAAACCGCCGCTTTTCGGTCAACACGGATTCTATTTCAGACATGCTATTCTCCAATATTGCAAATTCAAGCGCCCAAAAAAACGCCCTTTGATTATCGCACATTTTAAGCATTGGCGAATGCTGGCGCAAAAATTTAATAAATTCATGTAAATTCATGCCATTCCCAAAAATTCATGTCATTCCCGCGCAGGCGGGAATCCAGTCCTTTCCGCGAAGCGGAAAATTTTGCCGCCATCGCCAACGGAGCGGCTTGCGCCGCTGGTCCGGATTCCTGCTTTCGCAGGAATGACATGAGTTTAGAATGGCATGAGTTTGATTTGGCGCATGCGGCGGAATTGGCGCATGCCGTTGATTATGCGGGGGCGGTTAATTTGTCGCGGATTTCGGCGTAGCGGGCGGCGGTTTTTTGCAAAATTGCGGGGGGGAGGGCGGGGGCGGGCGGTTTTTTGTCCCACGATTGCGTCTCCAACCAGTCGCGCGCGATTTGCTTGTCGTAGCTTTGCGGCGGCTCTCCCGGACGCCACGAATCGGCGGGCCAAAAACGCGAAGAATCCGGCGTTAGCACTTCGTCAATTAATACCAATTCATCGCCGTCCAACGCAAATTCAAATTTGGCGTCCGCGATGATAATCCCGCGCGCGAGGGCGTATTTTGCCGCCGTTTCGTATATTTCCAAAGTCGCGGCGCGGACGCGGGCGGCGGTTTTCGCGCCGATTATTTTTTCCGTTTCGGCGAATGAAATGTTTTCATCGTGCGCGCCGGGCGCGGCTTTTGTCGCGGGAGTGTAAATCGTTTCGGGGAGTTTTTCCGCCAGCCGCAACCCGGCGGGAAGTTGAATCCCGCAAACCGCGCCGGTGTTTTGGTAATCTTTCCAGCCGGAGCCGATGAGGTATCCGCGGCATACCGCTTCCACCGGCAACGGGACGAGTTTTTTGACCAGCATCGCGCGTCCGGCGATTTGCGCGCGTTCGTTTGCGGCGACCGCCGATTCGGGCGCGTCTTCCACCAGATGATTTTGGACGACGCCCGCGAGTTTGGCAAACCAAAAAAACGACATCGCGGTCAGCACCGCGCCCTTTCCCGGCACGGGTTCGTTGCAAACTACATCAAACGCCGAGATGCGGTCGCTTTGCACAATCAACAGGCGGGAATCGCCCGCATCGTAAATATCGCGCACTTTGCCGCGCCCGACAAGCGGCAGGGAGCGTAAATCGCTCTGCCACAACCCGCCCGCCGAATCGTTTGCGCCGCTCATTGCGGCAGGGACGGCTGCGGCGCGTTGGCGATTTTTTCCGCCATCTTCGCGCGAAATTCTTTTAATTGTTTCGCCAAAGCGGGATTGTCGCCGGCGAGGACGGCGACGGCGAATAACGCCGCATTTGCCGCGCCCGCTTCGCCCACCGCAAAAGTCGCCACCGGCACGCCGCGCGGCATTTGCACAATCGCATACAGCGCATCAACGCCGTTGAGCGGGGTGGCATTAATCGGCACGCCCAGCACGGGCAAAATCGTGTGCGCCGCCAAAACGCCGGGCAAATGCGCCGCGCCGCCCGCCCCGCCAATCATCACGCGCAACCCGCGCGCTTCCAGCCCGCCCGCATATTCGGCAAACAGCGCCGGGGTGCGGTGCGCCGAAATCACGCGGACTTCGTAGCCGATATTAAAATCGCGCAATACTTCGGCGGCTTTTTGCATTACCGGCCAGTCGTTTGCGCTGCCCATCATAATCCCCGCTAATACGGGGGCGTTGTTTTCCATTGCGTTCTCCTTTGTGGGACAATTTCCGAAAAGCGTATTTTATACCGCGTCCGCCCGTCCGTAAATATCTTCGTAGCGAATAATGTCGTCTTCGCCCAAATAATCGCCGGTTTGCACTTCAATAATCGCGGCGGGGGCGGCGGCGCGGTTGTGCAGGCGGTGTTTGGCGTTTGCCGGAATGTGGCAGGATTCGCCCGCGCGCAGTTCAATTTCGCGCCCTTCCACGCTCGCCACCACCGCCCCCAAAACCGCCGTCCACTGCTCGCTGCGACGGCGGTGCGATTGCAAGCTCAACAATCCGCCCGGATTAATGTCAATCCGTTTTACCTTATACCCCGGCGCTTCGGACAGGACGGTATAACCTCCCCAAGGGCGGCGCGCCGTGAAAGCGTCCGTTTGCGGGGCGTTTTTGAGGCGGGAAAATATCTCCCGCACCCGCTCCGCGCCGTCCGCGCGGGCGACCAGCAGCGCGTCCGGAGAATCTACGATATGCAAATCTTCCGCGCCAATGGCGGCGATTAACCGCCCCTCCCCGGCGACAAAACAATTGCGGCAATCCAGCAGCTCGGCGCGGGCGGCGACGCGGTTGCCGGAATCGTCCGCGGGCAGTTGCGCGGCAACCGCCCGCCATGTGCCGACATCGCTCCATTCCGCGCCGCGCAAGGGAATCACGGCGGCGGCGCGGGTTTTTTCCATGACCGCGCAATCAAACGAAATATTCGGAAATGCGCCGTATTCCGCCGCCGGACGCCAAATTTCGCCCGCCCCGCCCGCCGTTTTGGGCGGCGTTTTGGATAATGTTTTTTGCAACGCTTCCGCGGCGGCGGCAAGGTCCGGCGCGATTTTTGGCAAGGCGGCAAACAGGGTTTTCGGAGTCATGCAAAATACGCCGACATTCCACAAAAAATTACCCGCGGCGACAAATTCTTCGGCGCGGCGCAAATCGGGTTTTTCTACAAACCGGCGGACGGCGCAGGTTTCGTCCGCTTCTTCCGCGCCGTATTCAATGTAGCCGTAGCCCGTTTCCGGCGTTGCCGCAACCGCGCCGAGCAGGGCAAAACGCCCGTTTGCCGCGGCTTTTGCGGCGCGTCCTGCCGCTTCCCAAAACGCTTTCGGGTTTTGCACCGCGTGGTCGGCGGGTAGGGCGAGCAATACCGCATCTTCGCCAAACCGCCGCGCGGCAAACACCGCGGCGGCGACAACCGCCGCCGCCGTATTGCGCGCGCATGGTTCGCCGATAAAATAATGTTGCATCTCCGGCGCGTTTGCCGCCGCGGATTCTTGGCACAAAAACAGGTCTTCGCCGGCGGAGACGGTTAACGCCGCCGCCGGCGGGGCGGACGCGGCGGACAAACGGGTATAAGTTTCGGCGAGCAGCGGGCGCGCCGCGCCGGGCAGGCGTAAAAAAGGTTTGGCGAGACCGCGCCGCGACAACGGCCATAAGCGCGTGCCGCCGCCGCCGCACAAAATGACCGGCAAAAAATCGGGGCGCGGGGCAACGGGCGGGGCGGTTTCGGACATGCGCGTAAATTATACTTTAACCCGGCGGCGCGGTTTAAGGCGCGGGGGCGGGCGGGGCGCGAAAAGTAACGCCTTCTTCGGCGTATACCGGATCTTCCCACGCGCCGGTGATGGTGTAATCATATGCGCCGATTTCGGACAGCGGTTTTTCAAAAACCTTTCCTAAAAACCATCCGGCGGCGAACGGAATCGGCTGCACGGCGGCAATCCCCACGCCGAGAGTCGTCATCGCCGAACCGGCGCGCAACAAGCGCAAACCGGGGCGCACCCGCCCGCGCATATTCAGAGTCCGGGTTAATAAATCGGCTTCGCCTTCCAGAGTAATATTCAATTCGTCGTTTTCCATGGCGATATTGTGAAATTCCGCGCCGCCTTCGCGCAACGCGATATTGCCCGACATTGTTTTTAATTGCACGCCTTCTTTGCCGATTTCGGTAAAGCCGAGTTGAAAAAGCGATTGCGGCGAAAATATCGCCAAAAAACCCAGCGCGCCTTGTTCGGTTTTGAGATAGCGCAAGTTTTCCGCCCGCAACGCAATATCGCCGCGCACCGCCGCGGTTGAAAAATCCAGCGGCATTTGCGGCCACGACAACCCGCCGGTAAATTCCGCGCCGCCTTCCGAAATCAAATTATCCAACCCAAAAACGGCGAGCAACGCCGGGGCGTCGGGCGCGGAAAGCGAAAGCGACAACGCCGTTTGCGCGCCGTCATAACGCCCCGAAACGGCGAGCGAATTGCCGCCGTTTTGCAGCAGGGCGCGCTCCAATTTCCACCCGCCGTTGTCCGGCATGCCGCGAATGGACAAACTGCCCAGTGCGGTTTCGCCGAGGCGAAAATCGGCGACGGCGGCTTGCAAAGTTAATTGTCCGAGCCCGTTGCCGCCGCTGCCGCCTTCGGCGTTTTGCAACACCAGCCGCGACAAATCGGCGCGAATATTGTCGCGCCCGTAATGCACCGTCCCGGCGACGCCGTCCCCGTCCAACATCACGACGCGCCCGCCGTTTTGGGGAACGGGCGAATATACGGTGAGCGTGGCGTGCGCGATATTAAATAATTCCGAATCAAAAAAGACGAGGGAGATTGCGGCGTTGCCGCCGCCGTCCAACGCCAGCCACTGCGCGGCGTTTTGCGCGTTGCGCAAGTTGCCGCGCACATAAATTCCTTCTTCCGGCGGCGGTTTGGAATCCGCATTGAGCGCAATGTCCGCGCCGCCGTTGCGGTTTAATGCGGCGCGAAAAATGTTGCCGCCCGTCTCCAAAAACGCGCGCGTTTCCCCGCCATCGGCAAAAACGGACAACAACGCCGTCTCCCTTGCCGCTTTGGCGAGCGGCGGCGGCAAATCTACGACAACGCCCCGCAAGTCCGACATAAACACCGTTTGCCGCGCGTCCCGCCGCAATTCAAACGCCGCTTCGCCGCGCACCGGCGCATCGGAAAATCCGGCGGCGGCGGCGGCGGTTTTCGCCCCGATGCGCCCGCGCGCGATAATTAAATCGTTGTCAATAAACGCGCTCAACGCAAAACCGGAAAATTGCCCGCGCACCGTTGCGCGCGCGCCCGCGCGGTCAATTTCCGCCGTCCCGGAAACATCCAACAGCGGCGGCAAACCGTCAGGCGTTTGGATTTTGCCGCCTTCCGCCAAAGTCAGGCGGGCGAAAAAATCGGCGTCTTGCGGCGCATCCAGCGGCAGCGAAAGCGAAACCGACAATTGCGCGTCCCCGGAAAAATCCGCCTGCGCGCGCAACGATTCAATCTCTTCCCGCACCGGCGGCAATGCATGCGCCGCGGCTAAATATTGGGTTAACGGGGCGCGGTAGAATTGCGCGTTCAACTGCAAAACCGCATCGTCCGCGCTTGTGATGCGGACGGTAATATTGCGCGCCGCCGCGCCGCCGATTTCGCCCGCGCCGAAAATTTCAACATCATCTCCGCGCAACGCCAACGCGCCGTTTAAGTTTTCCGCATCGGGCCATCCTTCGCCGATGACGATGCGCCCGCCCGAAAACGCCGCGGTGAGTCCGGTGATTTCCGCGCGCAACGGCGACCCTCCGGCGCGCGCCTGCAAAACGGCGTAGTTCACCATGCCTTCATTAACCGATTCCGCAAGCCATGCGCGCACTTCTTCGTCCGCCGCATAACGGCGCAGGGCGGCGGCGGGAATGTTTTCCGCCCGCGCCGCGGCGTCAATTTGTATTTCTTCTCCCGCGCCGCCGCGGGCGGAAACGCGCGCGCGCAGTTTGCCGTCCGCGCTTGCCGCCGCGAGTCCGCCGCGCCATTCCCACGCGCCCGATTCGTATTCCAAAACGCCGCGCGCAAATACGGCGGCGGGCGGAATGTCCGCGCCGATGGAAATTGTCGCCGCCGCCGCGGAAAGGACGGCGGTCAATTTTCCGCCGCGCCACGCGCCCGCGCCGCGCCATTCCGCATCGCCCGCCGCCGCGCGCAATTTTCCGCCGCCGCGCCATTCCGCCGTATCGCCGCGAAGTTCCGCCCGCACCGTGGCGTTGATAATTTCCGCCGGTAATTCTCCGGGGACGCGCCAGCCGGATAATTCGGCATGCACCGCGGCGCGTAATTCCCCGTTTTCCAAACGCGCTTCGGCGGTGGCGCGCAATTTTTCGCCGTTGCCGCCGGATTCTTCCATTTCGCCGCGCCATTCGCCGTTGTTGCCGCGCAACAATAAACGCGCATTCAACAGCGCAAACGGCGTATTGCCGGAAGAATCGCGAAAGACGGCGTTTTTGGCGGAAAGAGTCCAGTCGCCGCCGGGCAACAACACCGGCGTTGTTGCCGCGCCGTTCATTAAAAATTCCGGAGAATCCAGCACCGCCGCGCCGCCCCCCGGACGCAGCCAAAATACCGCGTGCGGGGCGCGCAGCGAATTGCCGCCGCCGTCTCCGATAAATAATTCTTCGGCGCGCAGGGCGATGCCGTCCAAGCTTAATTGAAAACGCGCGCGGCTAAAACGCACTTGCGCGCCGGGGAGGTATTTTTGCGCCGCCGCGCCGATTTCGCCGCCGTCCGTCCGCAAAAAAAAGTTCGCCCCGTAAAGCGCCCCCGCCGCCAACAACAATACGGCAAGCGCCGCGGCGGACAAATTACCCAGCAAACGCATTCGGGTATTATATCCGCCGGTCAGAGCGCGACATTAACCCGCGCCAGCGCGCGGCGAAATTCTTCCCGAATGCGCCGCAACGCCGCTTCGTCCCGCCCTTCAAAACGCAACACCAAAGACGCGGTCGTATTGGACGCGCGCGCCAAACCGAATCCGTCTTCGTATTCCGCCCGCACTCCGTCAATCGCTATAATTTTTGCGTCTCCAAAATCCGCCTCCCGCCGCAATTTTTCAATAATCTCCCGCCCGCATCGTTCGCCGATTGGCACGACAATTTCCGGCGAAGCGGCGGCGCGCGGCAATTCCGCAAACGGATTTTCGGACGCGCCCAAAACCGCCGCCAGCCGCGCCCCGGCAAGCAGCGCATCGTCAAAACCGCGCCAGTTTTCGGCAAAATAAAAATGCCCGCTCATCTCCCCCCCCAACAACGCCCCGGTTTCGCGCATGCGCGATTTAATAAACGCGTGTCCGGTCGGCTGCATGTCGGGGACGCCGCCAAATTTGCGAATCCACGGCGCAAGATGCGCGCTGCATTTCACATCAAAAACCACCCGCGCCCCCGCATGCCGCGAAAGCAAATCGCGCGCCAATAACATCAGCAAGCGGTCGGGAAAAACCCAATCTTCCGCGCCGGGCAACACAACGCCGAGGCGGTCGCCGTCCCCGTCAAAAACAAACGCCGCATCCGCGCCGCTTTCGGCTAATGCATCGCGCGCGGCGGTTAAATTTTCCGGTTGCGCCGGGTCGGGATGGTGGTTGGGAAAATTGCCGTCAATGTCGCAAAACAGCGGCAAAACGCGGTAGCCGAGTTTTGCAAACAACGCCGGGGCGTATTCGCCCGCCGCGCCGTTGCCCGCGTCCAAAACCAAATGCAACGGGCGCGATGCGGGCGCGGCGCGGCAAACGGCGTCGGCGTATTTTTCTTTAATATCCACCGCGCGGATTGCGCCCGCTTTTTTCGCCGTTTTGCCGGGGAGCATTTTTAACGCTTCGCGCCCGCCGATTGTTTTTCCCCGCAACAACATTTTAATGCCGTTATGCGCGGGCGGGTTGTGGCTGCCGGTAATCATCGCGCCGCTGCCGTTTGCCAATTCGTACGCGGCAAAATACAACGCCGGCGTGGGCGCGGTTCCAATATCCAAAACATTCGCGCCGCCTTCCGCCAAACCCGCGGCAAGCGCGGCGGAAAGCGCCGGGCTGGAATTGCGCCCGTCCCGCGCCAATGCCATGTTTTCGCCCGCCCGCGCCAATGCCCGCCCGATTTGGCGCGCGCCGTCTTCGGTTAATGTTTCGCCATAAATGCCGCGGATGTCGTTGGCGCGAAAAATAGAATCGGGCGGCGCGTTCACGGCGCATCCGCCTTTAATTGCGCGGCAAAAAAATCATGCACCGTATCGCCCAGCCAATCCGCGGGCGCGCCAAAAAACGCACCGTGCCCGCCGTGTTTCGGACGGCAAAACGCGACATTTTCCGAAGCGTCGTCGGGGGAAATATCCGGCGGCGCAAGCGGGTCGTTTTGCGCGTTAATGCAAAGCAGCGGCGTTTTCATCCGGCGCAACGCTTTTTCCGCGCTGCCGTTTTGCCAATAATCTTCCGCCCCGATAAATCCATGCACCGGCGCGGTATACACCCGGTCAAAATCCGCAACCGTCCGAATGCCGCGAAATTCTTGAGCATCGCACAAGGCGGGATAACGCTCCGTTTTTTTGGCGAGTTTGGCGCGCAACAATTTTATAAAATGCCGCCCGTAAAGAAAATGCGAAAGCCCGCGCGAAATCCGCCGCGCGGCGGCGGGCAAATTGAGCGGGACGCTAACCGCCGCCGCCGCCCGCACCGGCGGCGCGTCTTCGCCGTCCAAACATTGAATCATCGCGCAGCCGCCCAGCGATACCCCGGCGGCAAAAGTCGGCGGCGCGCCAAACATCGCGCGAAAGTATTCTATAAACCATCGCGCGTCCGCGCCGTCCGCCGCATGATAGGCGCGCGGCAAAAGATTCGGATGCCCGCAAGAGCGAAAATGGGGCGCGGCGACATGCCACCCGCGCGCCCAAAACGGCTTTGCCAGCGCGCGCACCGAGCGGCTTTGGGCGCAACCCTCCAACCCATGGAAAATGACAAGCAGCGGCATGCCCGGTTTGCCGGCGAGCCAGTTAACCCGCACTTCGTCGCGGTCGGGCGTCGCGGCGATGCGGGATTGATAAGGCAAAGTTTCTTTTTCGGCGAGGGCGGCGGCGGTTTCCAGATGCGCGGAAAAAAGCCACCAATGCCGGCGAAACCCGGCGGAAGAAAAAGCGGCGGGCATAACGGGCGTTATTTTACCCGATTTGGGGCGGGTTTGCGGC
>JBPCWY010000162.1:0-7058 GCA_051009035.1 Gammaproteobacteria bacterium | reverse complement strand
ACGGCGAAAGATTGTCCAAGCGCAACGCGGCGGTGGATGTGATGCAGTATGAAAAGGACGGATTTTTACCGGCGGCGGTGAATAATTATTTGGCGCGTTTGTCGTGGTCGCGCGGCGATGCGGAAATATTTGACATGGATTTTTTGGCGGCGCATTTTGATTTTGCTTCGGCGCAGCGTTCTCCGGCGCGGTTTGACATGGCAAAACTGCGCTGGCTCAATGGCGAACATTTGCGCGCCTTGCCGCTTGCCGCCGCGCGCGCAAAAATCAACCTGCCGGAATTATCGGACGCGGCGATTGCGTTAATATTGCCGCGCAGCGAAACATTGGAAGAAGCCCGCGCGCACGCGGAATATTTTCTCCGCCGTCCGCCGCCGCCCGCCGCGCTTTTCGCTAAACACATCACGGACGAAAACCGCGCCGCCGTTGAAGAATTGCGCGAAAAACTCGCCGCCTTGCAAGAATGGCGCGCCGCGGAAATCAAAAGCGCAATGAAAGAAACAATGCGCGCGCACAAATTAAAATTCCCGCAAATCGGCATGCCATTCCGCGCCTTATTAACCGGACGCGAACAATCCCCGGACATAGCGGAAGTAGCCGAAGTCCTCGGCAAACCCGAAACGCTGGAAAGAATGAAACCGGTGGATTAAACGCCGTTTTATTCCGCATAAACGGCATAAACAAAAACGGACGGGATGAATGCCATAAATTACCATGTCATTCCCGCGTAGGCGGGAATCCAGACCAGCGGCGCAAGCCGCTCATTAGCCGCCGCCTTTCATGTTTTTGCTAACGCAAAAAGGTCTGGATTCCCGCCTACGCGGGAATGACATGGTAGGGGAAGAGAGTTATTTGCGGCTTGAGGTATACAGCAAATTGATGCCGTTATTCATTCCCGGATACGGGAATTTCTAATATTTTGTAAACTTCTTGTATAAACCATTTCTTTCTATCACACATGGCGGCTTCATTCCATTCCTCTTGGTATGTTCCATCATCGTAATCTTTAATGATTTTGCGGGTAATTTCAAACGGCGTTGTGCCTCCGCCTCGCTCGCCTTGGTATGCAGTAATTTTTTCGCCGAAAGATTTATTGCTCGCTTCATTGTTTTTGGATCCACCGATTAATGTTATATTACCGGCACTGTTAAGATATTGGGCGGAAATTTCTTTAGTAATATGAGTCCATTCGTTCTTTTTGGGGTGAGTAGGGTATACATGCTCCAATTGGACATTTCTGCCTAATTGAACATCCGAGAGCATAGTGTCATCAGTAATATGATATTCCACCATGAGCAAAAGCGGTTTGCACCATAATCTATCCGATATGTCATTTTCATCAAGTTCTTTTTGAGCTGTTTTAATGACGGAGTTATGCTCTATGAACTCATTTAAATACTCGGATATGACAGACATGGACTGCCCATCTTTGATTTTTTGTATTACTTCCAGCGAAGGTTTTTTAACTTTCGCCAAACTTTCGCCCGCTATCCAGCAAAGATAGTAGAATCGGCAAAGAATCTCCGTAAGAGCGTTGAATTCGCTGTAATTTTTGTGTTTGGCTGTCAGCAATACGCTTTTTCACAGCGTGGGCCAGGGAGTATTCCGGAGCAGATAAACGTATTTATCTTTTGCTCCGTGGACGTCTTTATGGTACTCGGAAAATTTTTTAATCTCCGAAATTGCTTTGTTAGAATTTTCAGGAGGTGTAGTCCCCTCGTATCCTCCTTGAAAGAATCTCTTTAGATTTTCGTATAAATTTTTCCCTTGTTCTTTTACAAGCGCGTAATATTGGTAGATGTTGATTAAAACATCCAGTTTAATTTCGCTATCATCAGCGTTCTGTTTAGTGCTGTTCCAATCAGCCTTAAACTGATTTTTCTTTTCGTTTTCCGACGGGGCTATTTGCGCAATCAAAAAACTTTTGATTAAGTCAGACGTCTCGAGATCCAACCCTCGGGTGTTGATAACTTGAAACAGGGTGATAGCCGAATTGACATCTTTACAGTCAATTCTGATAACTTGGACCTTCTGGAACAGAAAGTTGAAAAATTTAAACCGTTCTTCCGTAGAAGACAGTTTTTCTTTCAATAATTTTCTAAACATAAATGCAGTTTGCATAAATTTATATTTAGAATTTTCTTTTCTTAATTCTTTCATTGTCGGCAGCTTGGTTATTTTTTTGGTTGCGCCGTCGTTAATAATATACGATTCAAAATCGGACTGAGAATCGTCATCGGTGCGGAACCGTATTCTATTATTGGCTCTATGCTTAATAGAGTCCTTAATTGTGTCCGATGTTACTTCCTTTTTTAACTCGGTGCTGATGTTGAAGTCAGGGTATTCATCCCTAATTACGCAAAACAAAATCATCAGCGTGGTAATCCGCTGTTGCCCATCAACAATATCCCTATACCTATCTTCCCGGTTTTCCGCCGTGATAATGGACCCCAAGAAATAGTTATCTTTGTCGTCCGTAAATGCTTGATATAAGTCGCTCCACAACTCATTTATTTCATCTTTGTTCCATTTATAGAGTCGTTGATACTCCGGGATCTGGAAAAAGGAGTCATGGCCACTAGTAAAAAGGGCCTCAATATTCATAATGGGTTTGACTTCAAATGTCATGGTGTTCTCCTTGTTTATGGTATAAAAAGGTGGCCAAGGCGGAATCTGTCCGCACAGACCGGAATAAAAAAGCCAGCCCTCCCGACCACTGAATGGCATTATACAGGACATTCAGCGGAAAAATGCAAGAATTTTGGAAATTTTTTGCATTTTTCCAAAACCCGAAAAACCCCCGCTTTTTCATAAATCTATCACGCCGCAATCTGCTCCAGTACGAACGGCAGTATGCCGTTTTTGGCGAAGTATTCGCATTCTGTCGGGGTGTCGGCGCGGATTAATAATTCTATTTCGTCCGTTTTGCCGCAGGCGCGGCGGATTATTAATTTCGCTTTTTGGCGCGGGGTGATTGCGCCTTCCGCGCCTTGTAAATCAAAGGTTTCGTCTCCGCGCAGATTTAACGATTGCGCCGAATCGCCTTCCATAAACTGGCACGGCAAAACGCCCATGCCGATTAAATTACTGCGGTGAATGCGCTCGTAAGAACGCGCGATGACGGCGCGCACGCCCAAAAGCCGCGTGCCTTTCGCCGCCCAATCGCGCGAAGAGCCGGTGCCGTATTCTTGTCCGGCGAAAACTAACAGCGGCGTTTGCGTTTTGCGGTATTGCATCGCGGCGTCAAAAATCGGCATCTGCGCGCCGTCCGGCTGGTGCAATGTTACGCCGCCTTCGCTGCCGGGCGCCATTAAATTGCGGATGCGCACATTGGCGAATGTGCCGCGCATCATTACTTCGTGGTTGCCGCGCCGCGACCCGTAAGAATTGTAGTCGGCAACTTTGACGCCGTTTTCGCGCAGGTATACGCCGGCGGGCGAAGAGGGTTTGATTGCGCCCGCCGGGCTGATGTGGTCGGTGGTGACCGAATCGCCCAAGACGGCGAGGGCGCGCGCGCCGCGGATTTCGCCGCGGGCGGAATCGTCTTGCGCCAAAAACGGGGGCATGCGGATATAAGTGGAATCGTTTTGCCATTCGTATTGCGCGCCGCTTCCGCCGCTAATTTCGCCCCACAGCGGCAAATCGTTTTCAAAACCGGCGGCGTAGCGGACGGCGAAATTTTTCGGGTCTACGGCGTGGTTCATTACCGCCGCAATTTCTTCGGCGGACGGCCAGATGTCTTTTAAGAAAACCGGCTTGCCGTTTTGGTCTTCGCCCAGCGGTTCGTTTTGCATGTCTATGCCGATGCGTCCGGCAAGCGCGAAAGCGACGACCAGCGGCGGGCTCATTAAAAAATTGGCGCGGATATTTTGGTGGACGCGCGCTTCAAAATTGCGGTTGCCGGAAAGAACGGAAACGCCGACCAAATCGTTTTGTGCAAGCGCATTGTCGTAATCCGCGTCCAGCGGTCCGGAATTGCCGATGCAAGTCGTGCAGCCGTAGCCGACTTGGTGAAAGCCGAGTTCTTCCAAAGGTTTTAACAGCCCCGATTTTTGCAAATAATCGGTGACGACCCGCGAGCCGGGGGCGAGGGAAGTTTTTACCCGGGGCGGCGGGCGCAACCCGCGCGCCGCGGCTTTTTGGGCGAGTAATCCGGCGGCGAGCAAAACGCTCGGGTTGGATGTGTTGGTGCAGGAAGTAATGGCGGCGATTAAAATATCGCCGTTGCCGATGTCTTCGCCCGCTTTGCCGGACGGCACGCGCGCCTGCATGTCTTCGGGTTTTTTGCCGTAGCCGCCGGATTCCGCCGGGGCGGAAAACAACTCGCCAAATTTTTCTTTTAGCACGCGCAGGGGAATGCGGTCTTGCGGGCGTTTCGGACCGGCAACGGACGGCACTACGGCGGACAAATCAAACGGCAGCGTTTGCGAATAATCGCATTGCCCTTCGGCGGGAACGCCGAACATGTTTTGCGCGCGGTAATACGCTTCCACGAGTTGCAATAATTCTTCGCTGCGTCCGGTGGCGCGCAAGTATTCCAGCGTTTTTTCATCGGCGGGAAAAAATCCCATTGTCGCGCCGTATTCGGGCGCCATATTGCCGATTGTCGCGCGGTCGGGAACGGACAACGCGCGCGCGCCTTCGCCGAAAAATTCTACAAACTTGCCGACAACTTTTGCGTTTCGCAGCATTTCCGTCACGGTTAAAACCATGTCGGTGGCGGTCACGCCGGGGCGCAATGCGCCGGTAAGATGGACGCCGACAACATCCGGCTCCAGCATATACACGGGTTGTCCGAGCATGGCGGCTTCGGCTTCTATGCCGCCGACTCCCCAGCCCAGCACGCCGATGCCGTTAATCATCGTGGTGTGCGAATCAGTGCCGACGACGGTATCCGGATAACAAACGCCGCCGTTTTCCATCACGGCGCGCGCCAAATATTCCAAATTAACCTGGTGGACGATGCCCGCGCCCGGCGGCACGACTTTAAAAGTTTGGAACGCGCCGGTCCCCCATTTAAGAAAAGCGTAGCGTTCGCGGTTGCGTTCAAATTCAATTTCCATATTGAGGCGGAGCGCGTCCGGCGAGCCGTAATGGTCTACTTGAATGGAATGGTCTACGACCAAATCCACCGGCACGAGCGGTTCAACGGTTTGCGCCGCCCGTCCGCGCCGCGCCGCTTCGTCCCGCATCGCCGCCAAATCGGCGAGCAGGGGGACGCCGGTAAAATCCTGCAACACAACGCGGGAGACGACAAACGGCACTTCGGCTTCGCGTTTGCCGTTGGCACGCCAATTCGCCAGCGAGCGGACATGCGCTTCGGAGACGCGTTTGTTGTCGCAGTTTCGCAGGAGCGATTCTAAAACAACGCGGATGCACGCGGGCAGGCGCGCAATATCCGCGTCCGCGCCGAGCGTTTTTTGGAGTTCGGGCAGGGAAAAAAATGTTTTTTCGGCGCCGCCGTCCGTTTTAAAAGTTTGTTTGCACTGGGCGAAAGGGTGTGTCATGGCATTTTCCCGGGGTAAAAAAATCGCCCCCATTTTACACTATTTTTCGGAAGCGCAAAAAAAGCGGGCGGGAGGTATGGTAAAACGGGGGTATGAGACGCGATTTTACCGGAAAATGTTTGGAATCTGTTTGGGATTGGCGCGGCTCCGGGGACGAAAACGGGGAAATGCGGAATAAATTTTACAAAGCGGCGCGGTTTAAAAATTTAATACTAAACTAACGGCAAATGTATCGGCGGAATAATTGCCGCCGTCTCCGGCGAAAAACCGGGCGTATTCCGCCCGAAAATCGGCGTTATCCGAAGCGCGCAAAATTGCGCCGATTCCGATATACGGGTCTATGCCGTCCATTTTTTCCAAATCGGAATTGAATTCCCAAAAATGAATTCCGGCTCTGGCGGTTATCCCGAATATTTTCGGTTTGGCGGGCATAACGAGCCCCCGCAACCCCAAAGCGTAAGTCGTATAAACGCCGTCCGTGTCGTAGGCGGCGGAATCAATTTCGCCGGAAGCGTTAAAACCCGTGCCGGCGAGGGCGCCCCATTCCGCTCCGGCGTAGCGGTTAAATTGATACCCGCCGGATAATTCGTAAGCGATTTCTTTATCGGTGCAAGAATCCACATCGCCCCGTTGTTCTAATTTGCGACAATAATTCGGGAGGTTAATGCGTCCCGTTCCCGCCGTCAGGTAAAACCCGCTTTTGGAGTCGCCGTCTTCTCCGGCGAAGGCGGGCGGGGCGAAAACCGCCGTTGCGGTCAAAATGGCGAAAATAGCGGTTTTTTTCATGGGGCATCCTTTTTGCCGCCGGATAATTTCGGGGCGGGAAAGTATAACACGATTTTTCCGGTTTTTCCAAAGTTTCGGCGGCAGGATTTTAATCCGTTTTAACTGCCTTGATTTTTGCGATATATTCGGCGGGAAATCCGGCTTCTTCTGCGCCGCTTAAAACAGTACTTTTATAACCCGCAGTCGGGCACAACCCTTCTTTGATTGTGTCTTTGCAGGCGAAATAGACCTCCGCGCAAATCTTGTTTCCAGATTCGCTTATTACGCAAACGGGCTTCCGTCTGTATTGCGTGGGATGTCCTTCATACTCGTCAAGAGAATGCATGTCCGCTTCTCCAATTTCATAAACGACTCCCAATACATTGTCGCCGTCCTCCCCGGTATAGCAAGCATTGCATTTTCCCGAGTCGTCTTTTTTACTTTGCTTATGAAAAGCCAGTGCATGTTTAGCCAAAGAAAAAATGCCGTCCAATTTTTGCGGGCTGGAGGCCTTGCACCTGCACTGCATCTGTTTTTGGGACATGTTTGAGCCGTAGGCGAAGTGTTTCATGGTTTCTCCTTTTGCCGTTGGAAAATTCCAAGGCGGAACAAGTATAACACGATTTTTCCGATTTTTCCAACATTGCGGAAATTGCGGCGGGCTTGGGTTTTTGGGCGAAAAAAAACGCCCCGCCAAATGAAAAGCGGGGCGCTTATAACCGCAAAGCGGTTTAGGAGCAGCACGGGTTAGAAATTAAAAACCGCGCTTGCGCTGATGACATCGGC
>JBPCWY010000161.1:0-3357 GCA_051009035.1 Gammaproteobacteria bacterium | reverse complement strand
ACGGATTTTCATTGCGCCCGCTCCGCGATAAATCCGGCGACTTTTTCCGCGTCATTCAGCGGCAACAGCGCGCAATTTGGCGGCAAATCGGGCGGCGCGCCGTCCGCCGCCAACGCCGCAACATTCGGATACGAAAGCGCAACCGGCGGGCGCGCCAACGCCTCCCGCCACACTTCCAATTTCGGCAACGGCGCGCGCTTGTATCCTTCCACTAATATTAAATTGCACGCCGGGTTAAATCCGGAGAGAATTTCCGCCAATTCCGGCTCCGTTTCGTTTTCGGCGCATTCGTAAATCCGCGCGCGGCGGCGGGCGGAAACGACCGCGACTTCGCGGCATCCGGCGTCCCGGTAGCGGCGGGAATCTTTTCCCGGGCGGTCAATGTCAAAATCGTGGTGGGCGCGTTTGAGCGCGCCGACGACAAAACCGCGCGCCGCAAGTAGCGGCAACATGCGCTCAATCAATGTTGTTTTGCCGCTGCCCGACCAGCCGGTGATGCCGAATATTTTCACGCCCGCCGCAACAAAACGCGCACCGCGCCGGAATTGCGCCGCGCTTCTTCGTATCCCAAAACCGCGCCGGATTGCGCCAGCCACTCGCGGGTTTTCAAGCGCAAAACGCCCGCACCGTGCGCGCCTTTGCCGTGAATGACTTCCACATGCCGCCGTCCCTCGGCGCGCTGGCGGCGCAAAAAATCGTCCAACACCGCTTCGGCTTCCGCCGCCGTCAAACCGTGCAAATCCAAAGATTGCTCCGGCGTTTGCTTGTGCAGCGCTTTTATCCGGCGAATATCCACCCCGTCCGCCGCATAATGCGCCGCCGCAGAATCCGCGGGGGCGAAAGGCGCGGCATGCCCGTTTGGCGCGGCGGGAGCAGGCGCAAAGACGGAATGCGCGAGGGCGGCAAGCGCGGCGGAAGATTGGGATGCGGGCGGTTTTTGGAAATCCGGCGCGGGGGGAAATCCCGCCGCATCGCCCCGTTTTGGCGCAGTTTTGGGGGAAGAAAATCTTTGGGAGGAACCCGCGGGCGCGGCAAGCGCTTTCGCCTGCACGGCGGAAACGCCCGGCGCAAGCCCTTCGCGCGCCGCAACGGCGGCGAAAGAGTCGCTGTTTTCCAAATATTTTTGCGCGTCCAACGCCGCCATGCAACCCGACCCGGCGCTGGTGACGGCTTGCCGGTAAATGCTGTCCTGCACATCGCCCGCCGCAAAAACGCCTTCCACGCCGGTCGCCGTTGCCGCGCCTTGCCCGGTAATAATATACCCGTCCTTCATCGGCAATTGTCCGGCAAAAACCGCCGTATTCGGCAAATGCCCCACGGCGATAAAAACCCCGTCCGCTTTCAATTCGCGCGCCGCGCCGGTTTGGGCGTGTTGAATCCGCGCCCCGCAAACGCCCTTATCGTCCCCCAAAACTTCCGCCAGCACATGGTCAAACAAGAGCGTAATTTTGCCCTCTTCGGCGCGCGCAAACAATTTATCCTGCATAATTTTTTCGGCGCGCAATTCGGCGCGGCGGTGAATCAGCGAAACATGGGAAGCAATGTTGGCGAGATACAACGCCTCTTCCGCCGCCGTGTTGCCCCCGCCCACGACTAACACCGGACGCCCGCGAAAGAAAAATCCGTCACATGTCGCGCACGCCGAAACGCCCCGCCCCAAAAAACGCCGCTCCGATTCCAATCCGAGATATTTTGCGGACGCCCCCGCCGCAATCACCAGCGCATCGCATTCGTATACCGCCGAGCCGCCGTGCAGGCGAAACGGGCGGCGCGCCAATTCCGCTTTTTCAATGTGGTCGCGCGCCAGCTCCGCGCCAAAGCGCAGCGCATGCCGCTCAAAACGCTCCATCAATTCCGGACCTTGCACGCCGTCCGCATCGGCGGGCCAGTTGTCCACATCGGTTGTCGTGGTTAATTGTCCGCCCGGCTGCATGCCGGAAACCACCAGCGGGCGCAAATTGGCGCGCGCCGCATACAACGCCGCCGTCCATCCCGCCGGTCCGGAGCCCAAAATTAACAAGCGCGCATGTTTTGTTTTCATGCGCGGATTATACCGCGCGCGGCGGCGCGGTAAAATGGCGGGTATGAATGATTTGGACGATTCTTTATTGCAGCGGTATAGCCGCCACATTTTGCTGGACGAAATCGGCATAGAAGGGCAGCGGAAAATCTGCGCCGCCAAAGCGGCGATTATCGGCGCGGGCGGGCTGGGCTGTCCGGCGGCGATGTATCTCGCCGCGGCGGGAGTCGGCGAGATTGTGATTTACGACGACGATGAAGTGGATTTAACTAATTTGCAGCGGCAGGTTTTGCACGCGACAAAAAACATCGGCATGCCGAAAATTGATTCGGCAAAAACCGCGCTGGAATCGCTCAACCCGCACTGCCGCATTACGCCCGTTTGCGAAAGAATCGGCGAAAACAACGCCGCCGCCGCCGCCGAATGCGATGTCGCGCTGGATTGCACGGACAATTTCGCCAGCCGCCACGCCGTCAACCGCGCCTGCGCGCGCCGCAAAACGCCGCTGGTTTTCGGCGCGGCGTCCGGTTTTCACGGACAAACAGCGGCGTTTGATTTTCGCCGCGCCAACGCGCCCTGTTATCAATGCCTGTTTGCCGAAGAAGACGAAGCGCCCGAAGAGCCGTGCGCGCTGTTCGGCGTTTTTGCGCCGCTGGCGGGAATTGTCGGCTGTTTGCAAGCCGCCGCCGCGCTGAAAATAATCGCCATGCCGGAAACCCGCGCCGAAACCCGCCTGTTATTAATAGAAGCGCAAACGATGGAATTTCGCGAAATCATTCTGGCGCAAGACCCCGCCTGTCCGGTATGCGGGGGCAAAAACGGATGAACGCGGACGGGGCGCGAATCGTCCTAAAAGACACGACCCATCCGGGCAACATCGGGGCGGCGGCGCGCGCGATGAAAACGATGGGATTTTCGCGCTTGGTTTTGGCGGCGCCGAAAACTTTAATTGATTCGCAATCGCGCGCGATGGCGGCGGGGGCGGCGGATATTTTGGACTGCGTTCAAATCTGCGAAGATTTGCCGGAAGCGGTGGGGGAATGCGCGCATGTTTTCGGATTTAGCGCGCGCCCGCGCGATTTGTCCCCGGCGCAAACTTCCGTCCGCCAAGCGGCGGCAACGGCGGCGGAAAAACTGGCGGCGGGCGAAAAAATCGCGTTTGTTTTCGGCGGCGAGCGCAGCGGCTTGGACAACGACGCCATGCGGCGTTGCGGTTATGCGGTGCATATCCCCGCCGCATCCGCCGCCGCCCGCCGCCGCTCTTTAAATTTGGCGCAAGCGGTGCAAATCGCCGTTTATGAATTGCGGCTGGCGTTGCACGGAAATATTGCAAAACC
>JBPCWY010000160.1:0-4760 GCA_051009035.1 Gammaproteobacteria bacterium | reverse complement strand
GACGAATGCTTGCGTCAGCGCGCCTTCGGCGGTAAAGCGGCGCAAAGTATTCGGCAGGCGGAAGGCGGCAAAAAACGCGTCCATTACCGCGCCCGCGCCAAAAACGGCGGCGACAATCACATCGCGCGCCAGCCCCAAAATGCGCGATGCCAGCGTCCAGCCGCCCACGGCGACAAAAGCGCGAAAGATATTCATTGCAGCGATTTTTGCATGCGGGCGAAAGCATCGGGCGGCGGCGTTTGCCGGCGAACTTTTGTTTTTGCTGGCGACCGGATTATCCGTTTTAAGCGCGGCGGTGATGCTCGCCGCTCCGCAAGTCATCGCCGTCCTCGCGCCGGGATTGAAAGAAGCCGCGCTCGCCGCGGATTTATTGCGAATCGTTTTTCCGTATATCGCATTAATTTCGCTTGTCGCATTGTTTGCCGGAATGCTGAATGCGGGCGGACATTTTCGCGCCGCCGCCGCCGCGCCGTTGTTGTTAAATATTGCGCTCATCGCCGCCGCGTTATTATTTGCTCCGGCGTTTATGCCGCCGATTACGGCGCTGGCTTGGGGCGTTTTGGCGGGGGGCGCGCTGCAATTATTATTAGTCGGGTTTTGCGCGCGCCGCGCCGGTTTACGCCTGCGCATTCGCCCGCGCCCGCCCGATGCGCGCATGCGAAACGCCCTGCGTTTGATAGCATTGAGCGCGTTGGGGGCGGGCGCGGTGCAAATTAATTTGTTGATTAATTTAGCCGTTGCGTCTCTGCTTGCGGCGGGCAGTATTTCGTGGCTGTATTACGCCGACCGGCTGATGGAATTGCCCGCCGGATTGCTCGGCGCGGCTCTTGCCACCGTCGCCTTGCCCGCCTTGGCGCAAAGCGACCCGCGCCGCGCCTCGGAAATATTGGACCATGTATTGCGGCTGGCGTTATTATTATCCGCGCCCGCCGCGGCGGGGATGGCGATTTTGGCTGAACCCGCGGTTAATGTTTTATTTTTACGCGGCGCGTTTCGGGCGGAAGACGCCGTCCAAACCGCGCGCGCCGCCGCCGCATACAGCGCGGGCGTTGTCGGGTTAACCGCCCTGCGCCCGCTGGCGGCGGCTTTCTTCGCCCGCAAAGACGCCGCCGCCCCGGCAAAAACGGCGCTGGCGGCGTTAGTTATCACGCAACTATTTAACCTTCTGTTTGTCTTTACTTTGGATTGGGGACATTCCGGAATCGCGCTTTCTATCGGACTCGCCGCGACTTTTAACGCGGGCGCGTTGCTGTGGATTTTGCGCCGCCGCAAATGGTATTTGCCGCAGCCGGGCTGGACGCGTTTGTTTGCCGCATTAATTGCGGCGTTGGGCGCGATGTCCGCCGTGCTGTGGGCCGCCCTTCCGGAAGCGGAATTTTGGAGCGGCGATTGGTCCGCCCGCGCGGCGGCGTTGGGCGGACTCGTGTTGCTGGGGGCGGCGGTTTATTTTGCCGCGTTGCGTTTGGGCGGAATTCGCCTTGCCGATTTTCGCCGCGCGGAAACGCCCTAATGCGCGAAATATAATGTAAAATGCGTTTTACCGCATGAAACAATTTAACGCCAAAGGAAGCATCGTTGCCGTCGTCACGCCGATGCGCGAAGACGAAAGCATTGACGGCGACGCGTTTCGCGCTTTGCTGGAATGGCATATCAAAGCGGGAACGCGGGGCGTCCTCGTTGCCGGCACGACCGGCGAATCACCCACGCTGACGATTGCCGAAAACCAGCAATTAATCGCCAGCGCGGTGGAATGGAGCGGCGGGCGCATTCCGATACTCGGCGGCGTGGGGGCGAACTCCACCGCCGAAGCCGTTGCCATGACGCGGCAAGCCGCCGCGGACGGCGCCGCCGCCGGCGTTTCCGTCGTGCCCTATTACAACCGGCCGCCGCAAGAAGGATTGTTCCGGCATTTTTCCGCGGTCGCCGATTGTTCGGATATGCCGGTGATTTTATACGATGTGCCAAAACGCTGCGGCGCGGCGTTGGAAAACGACACCGTCGCCCGCTTGGCGCAACACCCGCGCATTATCGGAATCAAAGACGCGACCGGCGATTTATCGCGCCTGCGCGCGCAGCAAAAACTCGCGCCGCCGGATTTTTTGTTTTACAGCGGCGACGACGGCAGCGCCGCAGATTTTATGCTCGCCGGCGGGCATGGCGTAATGTCCGTCACCGCCAATATCGCGCCGCGGCGAATGCGCGACATGGCGGAAGCCGCAATGCGCGGCGATGCGGACGCCGCCCGCAAATTGGACGCGGAAATGCGCCCGTTTCATGCCGCGCAAGGAGCGGAAAGCAACCCCATCCCGGTCAAGTGGGCGTTGGCGGAAGACGGCAAAATCGCCCCGGCGTTGCGCCTGCCGCTTGCGCCCCTTTCTTCCGCACATCATGCCGCCGTCCGCGCCGCCGCGGCGCGCGCCAAAGATGTCCCAGACGATTTTTTTTCGGAAAGCAAAAACTCATGAACACAAAAATATTTTTCTTGTGCGCCGCCCCCTTGTTGTTTTCGGGTTGCGTTCATTCTTCCGCCCCGTCCGTAGAAAAAATACTGGACGGGCGCAAAGCGGATTACCGCCGCGGCGAATACCAGGAAGGGCGCGAATTAAAATATCCGCCGAATATTATTTCCTCTTTGGACCCGGAACAAAGCGGCTCGCAGTTGCTCAGCGAATACCGCATTGAAGCCGTCCCCGATATCAGCGCGCCCGAAGAAGTGGAATTTACCGGCGAGCGCAAAGTATCCTACCGGCGCGACGGCAATTTACGCTGGATAGACATGGATTTATCCCCCAACGAAGCGTTCGGTTTGGTGCTGCGTTTTTGGGAAGAGTTAAATTTCCAAACCGGGCGGGAAGATTTGGAGCTCGGCACGGTGGAAACGGAGTGGCTGGATTTGGAACAAGCCCCGGCGACTATCGGGCTGGGCGGGTATTTGGACGAATTATTAAACCGCGTCCGCGACAGCGGCAAGCGCGACAAATTTATCTCCCGCGTTGAACCGCGCGGCGAATACGCTTCCGTATTTGTCGCCCACCGCCACGCCGCCGCGCAGTTTAATGCGGACGGGCAATTTTCCGGTTTCGCCCCGCTCCCCGCGGATTCGCAATTGGAAGCCGAAATATTGCGCCGCATGATGATTTACGCATCGCGCGCGCCGGAAGCCGAACAGCAAACCGCGTTTGCCGAAGAAATCGCCGAAGCGGAAGAAAACAGCGATTACGAATTGGACGGAACGCGCCTGTTGATTCGCAAGCCGTTTGAAGAAAGCTGGTTGCTCGTGCGCATCGGGCTGGACCGCGGCGGCTTTACGATTGAAGACCAGGATTACATTGAACGCGCCTATTACATCCGCCACACCGGCGGTCCGGAAAGCAGCCAAATTTTCGGCAAAAATGTTTCCAGCATCGTAGATACGCTTCTCGGACGCGAGACGACCGTTTCGCGCGACATTAAAATCACCCTCAACCGGGACGGGGAATCCACCCTCGTGCTGGCGTCCGCTTTGGAAGAAGACGAGCCGCTGACCGAAAAACAAGCGTCCGTTTTGCTGGAATTACTAAGCGACAACCTGCCCTGATTTTTCAAAGATGCGCTTTTGCTGTTTGGGGAGCGGCTCGCGCGGCAACGGATTTGTCGCGGAACACGGCGCGACAACCCTCCTCGTAGATTGCGGTTTTAATTTTTCGTCCCTCGTCCGCCGGTTAAAACTGCGTTTTTTGGAAGCGGCGGAAATTAGCGCGGTGCTGGTCAGCCACGAACACAGGGACCACGCCGATGTGCGCGGTTTGGAAAAATTGCGCGCCGCATCGGGGGCGGAAATCTACATGACGGCGGGAACGGCGCGGGAGTTAAATATCCGCGGCGCGCGCGAAATCCAATCGGGCGCGTCTTTCGCCGTCGGCGATTTGCAAATATTGCCGGTCACCGTCCCGCACAACGCCAGCGAGCCGGTGCAGTTTGTCGTCGGAGACGGCACGCGGCGTCTCGGCATTTTTACCGATTTGGGGCATATCACTCCGGCGGTGCGCAATGCCTGCGGCGAACTCGGCGCGATTATGATTGAGTGCAATTATTCCGCGCCGCTTCTTGCCGCCAACAACAATTATCCGCCGCATGTCAAAGACCGCATCGCGGGAAAATACGGGCATTTGGAAAACAACACCGCCGCCGCTTTTGTCGGCGAAATCAAAACCGCCCGCTTGCGGCATGTCGTCGCCGTCCACTTAAGCGCGAATAATAACACCGCCGCGCTGGCGCATGAAGCATTGGAAAAATCGTGCGAGGCGCGCGCCATTAAAATCGCCGGACAAGAAACAGGTTTGGATTGGATTCGCATCGCCGCATAAATCCGCCCCGGCAGTTTGCGCCGTTTTAGAAAAACGATGCGGATAAAAATTTACTTCGCAAAAAAACTTCCGCAAGCGAAACGGCGCGGATTAAATTAATTTTTTTTCCGCGCGCGAAAAATTTCCACATTGAAAACTTTGTCCAAAAATTCCGACATTGAAAATAACTTCCCTCCCCCGACATTTGTCGGGGGCGAAACTCATGCGGCGGAGTTTACTCCGCCAAGCCCGCCGCCATGCCGCAATAAACATGTCCTCGCGAAAGCGGGGATTGCAGCGCATGGGTTTCACCCCCGATTAAAATCGGGGGCGGGCGGATTTTTTCCTTGCGCGGAAATTTCGCATAAAAAACCCGCGCCGGAAATTTATTCCGGCACGGGTTCAAACCGCGCGTTTCCGCCAAAACCGCCAAAA
>JBPCWY010000159.1:0-3223 GCA_051009035.1 Gammaproteobacteria bacterium | reverse complement strand
CAGCTCCCACTGTCTCAACGGGATCGTTTCCACGGGAATGGAGGCGTGCTGCTTCAGGGAGCGCTCGCATTTCTCGTAGGCGAGAGCATCCATGCCATCGAAGCCGATGTAGACTTTCATCGCTCTTCCTTGAAACAAAGGACCTTCAGCTCCTCCTTCTCGGAGGAGAGCACCGTGGTCCTGTAATTCAACCTGGACAGCCACCAATCGGATGGCTGCTGTATCAAATGAGCATTTCTGCCGTCCGGCAGGGTCTTCCTTGCCGGCCGGGTCGCGACCACCAGAAAGGCCGCGACTCTCGCCAGCCGGTGGATATCGCCTAAAACAGCATCGAGATATTCGGGCTCGACGTGCTCCAGGACATCGGTGCAAACCACCAGACTCGCGGGGTCCGGCTTGTCCGGGAAGGTAACGGGATCGTAATTATGGGTGACGATCTCGTAGGGCATGGCATCCAGGAGTTGCTTCAAACAGCCCTTGCCACAACCGTAATCCAGCACGTCGTACAGCCCGAAGCTGAGGCAGATATCCTTGATGGTGCCGATGTACTGCGCGCCGCCGGCCCCGTAGGTCGGGATGCAATGAAGCTGGCGGTTCTGCTCCAGGTATTCAGGAGAGATCATTAAGCTCATGACGGGGCATATCCCCAGTCCCTTAGAAGCTCCGGGCCGCCGATCCTGGAGAAACATGCGTGATCCTCCGGCGCCCAGGCTTGCCTGAAATCCGAGAGCTTTCCAGTGGAGGTCCGGGTTTTCGCGTATCCCAAACGGCAAAGATCCTCGAACCTCAATACGTTGTCCCAATTCCTGAAGCCCCGGCAGTAATCCACGACGGTCTCCCCGCAATGGTAGTCTCTCATTGCCGATTGAAACGAGCGGAACAGGGTCTTTCTCTCGTCATATCTCCGAAGCGACACGACCATGTTCCTGGGATCCCTGATAATGAGATACCCATCGTGTCCCGGCAGCGGCTCGAACAGATGCCCGCGGACGATATATTCCGCCGGCAGCTTCATCACCTTGGCGTGCTTTCTTTCGATAGCCGCGCCATCCAAGGTGCTGCTCGTCAGCCCGGTCTTCTTCAGAAGACCGCGATGCCAGATATAGCCCTTGGATTCCAGATGTCTGCACAACAGGTGCGTCCCGGCCTTCAGGGGGCCATTGGCGATGGTAATCAGAGCAGGTCGACTCCGCCGCTCCTGATTTCATCCAGGGTGAATTGCCTGTATGCCAATTGCCAGCACCAGGGCTCGCGTTCGGGCCACCAAGGGGATTCGATGTCTCTTAGAGACCAGTTCACTCCTCTCAAGGCGGAATGATCAAGACCGACCACGGGAATGCCTTCCAGAATCGCGTCCACCGCGGCATTGGAGGAATGGGTCACGAGACACCAGGCGTCGGCCAGGGCCTCCTTCAACGGGGTCCCGTCCTTCTGCTTGACGATGATCGGGCGCTCCGTATGCAGGGAAATCTCCCTGACCGCCGCCTCGGTCCATTTCGTGTGGGAGATTCTCAGGAATTCTCCGACATACTTGGAAATGGGACAAAGCACGACATGGGTTCCAGTGCGCTTCCAGGGCCTCAAGGGGACTTTCAGGGCCTCCCACCGATCCTGGGGGTAGTCCCCGGATATGGAGGCATGACGGCCGTTCCTCACGACCCGGAAATAGCCGTCGTAGTAGCCTCGTTTGAAGTACCCATGATCTGTATAGAAATAGTCCCGCCCGACCCATTCGCACTCGCGGACGATCTCGCCACAGCCCCTTAGAATCCCATGGACCATGGCCGGCCCGTCCAGGAGTCTTCCGGGCGGCGCGATCCTGCCGTTGTAGCCTTTCGCGAAGGCCTGGCAGACAACCCTGGAATGGGTGTGGTTGGAGGCGTAGCAGGTGATCTCAGGCATCATTCGTCAGGCTCATGACGAATAGGCGGCACAGGTCTCGCAGACCGTGCCTGTAACGTCTCCATTCAGGTGCGCCTTTCTCAGCCGCTGAAACTCATCGGAGTTCCAGGCCTCCAGGAAGGACGTCCGGGTCAAGTCGCCCATGTGGAATCGCCCATCATGATCGAAACAACAAGCGGATAGCTTCCCATCGAAGGTGATGTGCCCTTCGGTGAAGACGGCCCAGCAAGGAATCGGGTCTCTCAAGGCATCCAATCTTCCCCTGTTACCGGCCGTGACGCTCCAGTTCCTGGCCTCGCCCTCCTCCGTCACCAGATCGGCCTGGTTGTAGAGGGGAAGAGCGTAGATCTCGTCCAGATAAGGTCTGAGGGCCTCGACGGATTCCGCCATCCGCTTTCCCTGGTCTCCGTCGTATTGAATGTAGGACCCGTAGAGCCCGCAGCGGTGCCCCGTCTCCTTCTCGACCTGGTCCCGAACCTTTCTCGCCCCCTCGATGTTGTAGAGCATGGCCCGATATAAAGGAGCTTTCACCCGAGCGATCTCGCAGAACTGCTTCTCTCCGGCGTAGTTGAGAGAGAACTTCAGGCTGTCCAGACCATTCCGGATACAGGTCTCGACCCGCTTGGGAATAGCCAGGGAACCGTTAGTGGTCAGGAAGACGTAAGGGTAACCGATCTTTTTCGCATACCCGATGGCCTCCTCCAGCCAGGAGAGAAGGAAGCTTTCCCCCAGGTAGAACAGGCCCAGCTCCTCCACGCCGGCCTCACGCATTTCCAGCGCAAGGGATTCGTAGAGACCCTGGTCCATGTCCTTCTGGTCCCTCAACTTCGCGGATCTGGCACAGAAGGCGCAGGCGAAATTACAACGGGCGGTCAGCTCGATCTTGACCGATCTCGGAGGAGCAAGCTTCTCTTGCTTGCGGTCCTCGGGGATTTCGGTGATGGCGTCGATGCGTTCGCTAATGGTTTTTAGTCGCATAGGGATCGACCACCTCCTTCCTGGCTTGCCGGATCCACTCCCGGTTCTCCTCGAACCAGCGGTCCTGCTCCGTCGTCACATAAGGTCTGGAACGGCAGGCATAGGCCAGCTCGTCGTAGACATGGTTCTCGTCCGAGGACTTATCCCCAGGTCCTTTATCAGGATCGGTCTCGTCCAGGATAAGAGAGGGACAGGTCCGCCAGAAGTGCGTGCAATCGGCCGTGACCAACAGCATGGGGTCTTCCTCCATGGCCCCGTTCTCCAGGAACCGCTCGTTCCCCGCCAGTCTGGCTAGAACCTCCTGGTAGTTCCGCTTCCGGTCCTTGATCGACTTCCGATAGGT
>JBPCWY010000158.1:0-6442 GCA_051009035.1 Gammaproteobacteria bacterium | reverse complement strand
GGCGCAAAACTATTCGCCCGCAGCAGCGGAAAACATTACCGCCCATTAGTGCTGGGATTAATATTATTCGCCTGCGCCGCCGGTTTATTGCGTTTAGCCCTCGGCGCGGGAAATTAAAACCCCGTCCCTTTCCGCCGCCATTCCCGCCCCACCGCCATTTCCTCTCCTGCCGCCATTCCTTCCCCTGCCGTCATTTCCTCCCTGCCCGTCCCTCCCACTTGGGAAGGAATCTCTTGCGGAGTTGCGGGATGAATAAAAGGTTCCTGCCTACGCAGGAACGACGGCGGAGGGGGAATGAGCGGGCGGGCGGCGAATGGCAACGGCGCATTTAATCCGCAAAAAAAATGGTGGAGGCGGGGGGAGTTGAACCCCCGTCCGCGAGTCCTACGCAGCCGGCGCTACATGCTTAGTTTGGCGCTCAATGTCGCGTTATGCAGGCCTGCCAAACGGGCGAACATAACGCCAGCCGCCAAAATTTAACCGTTTTGCCCGGCGACATGACGGGCGGCGAGTCCGCTAAATGACTCCACATCCCAAATCGCAGACACTTTGGGGTGAAGGCTAAGCCGTGTTTAGGCGGCTAAGGCAAAACGCTGATCGTTCGCGTTTAGGTTTTTTGGGAATGGTTTTACAAGGTAATCCCGCCTTGGCATGCTCCTTCTGTTTCGCAACCCACGTCAAAGCCAAATACGCCCCCGTGGTATTTCCAATTATACGCCCTCCGCGCCCAAAAATCAACCCCCCGCCTCTTTTTCCAATTCGCGGCGCAGTTTTTCGCGCATTTCGGCGAAATAATCCGCCCACGCCGTCTTTTTTTCGGCAAGCGATTGAATCGTCCGCCAAGTATCGTCCCGCAAAACGGCGGCGATTTCCGCCCGCAACCCGTCCGCCTTTTCGCGCAAAACGGCAACGCGGCGGCGCAAAACATTTTTATCGGCGGGCGCGGCGGATGCGGCGGACAAATCGCCGTCCTGCAATTTTTGCCAGATTTCGCGCACGCGGCGAATATCTTGGTTGCGGTTGGCGGATTCCAATTCTTGGAAAATCATTTTGCCTTCGTTCTTTTTATCCTCCGGCAATTTATCCGGATGGCATTTGCTCGCCGATTGTTTAAATAATTTTTTGATTTCAATTTTTTCGTCGTCATTAATTTCGCAAACATCCGCATGCGCTTTTTTGGTTTTCTTATATTCTTCATATTCGCGGCGCGCTTTCTCCGCTTTGGGCGCGGCTTTTTTGGCGCGCAAGCGCAAAAGTTTTTCCAAAATGTCCCCGACTTCGGAAATATAAGCGGCGTCAAATTCGGCGATGATTCTGTCGTATTCGCCTTTTTCGGCGGCGAGCGCAACAATTTCATTTTCCAAATTTTTCACTTCCAAAAGCAACGCGCCGATTTCCGGGTCTTGGTATTCCGCCAGCGAAAAATTATCTTTGCGAAAATCCGCAAGCCAAACGGCGGCGGCGGCATATTCCTTTTTCGCCAAAAGCGCGCGCAACTCCGTAGCCGCCTCCGGCAGCCGCTCCGCCTGCAAGGCGACGATGTCTTCGTCGCCTACGGCAATCGCATTTTGGATAATATCCAGCCGTTTTAATAAATCACTCATGGTTAAGTATTATACCAATCAGTAATATTTAGTAATATTTTCCAAATGCGAAAGGTGTGGCGGAAGTTTTTTAATGGGATTATCCCACAACTTCAACTCTTTCAAATTTGTAAGGTTGCCGATGGATTCGGGCAACTCCACTAACTGATTCCTACCCAACTCCAACACTTCCAAATTTGTAAGATTACCAATGGATTCGGGAATCCTCACTAACTGATTATCCCACAAATACAACCTTTCCAAATTTGTAAGGTTGCCGATGGCTTCGGGCAACTCCGCTAACTGATTTTCCCACAAACCCAACCTTTCCAAATTTGTAAGATTGCCGATGGTTTCGGGCAACTCCGCTAACTGATTTTCCCCCAAATACAACATCCTCAAATTTGTAAGATTGCCGATGAGTTCGGGCAACTCCGCTAACTGATTGTTGTGCAAATACAACCCTATCAAATTTGTAAGATTGCCGATGGTTTCGGGCAACTCCGCTAACTGATTGTCTACCAAATCCAACGATTTCAAATTTGTAAGGTTGCCGATAGATTCGGGCAACTTCGTTAACGGATTACCCCGCAAAGGCAAATCGGTCAGCGACAAAATTTTTTCTTTGTCTCTGGGAAAACCAACAAAATCGCCGTCTTCATCCTCATGATAATCCGGCAATTGATTTTCATTCGCCCACGCGATTAACTCGTCCAGCCACGCATCGGAGCGGGCGGGGAGGGCAAACTTTTCGCCCAAGACGCTTTCGGTTAATCTAATCAGCGTTTTCGCCCGTGCAAGAGAAGCAAGAGTGGACGAACTCTCCGGACGGACGGCGGGCAAATTCTTTTTGTCGTTGTCGGACGGGTCGCTCATGCTTTGCATTATATCTTATTTTGCTATTTCCGCAAAAGCGCGCGAAAACCGCCCCAGCCCGTCATTCCTGCGAAGGCAGGAATCTATTGCGGTATTTTGGAGTGTGTATGAGATTCCTGCCTTCGCAGGAATGACGGCGGGGAAGGAATGGCAGCGGCATTTCCTGCCTTGCTATTCTAATCCTGCGAAAGGCGGCGGGGCGGGGAAAAATGCGCGGGGAAAAATGCGCGCGAAAAAAATTAACCGCCGTGTTTGGCGGATTCTGTTTCGGACATTTTTTCTATGTTTACGCGCAAATCATACCATGCGGCTTGTCCCGTTATCGGGTCGGCGTTGGGCATCGGACGCGCGCCGTTTTTGGCGGGCAGGTTTTCGTGGAGCAGGTGGTTCATTAAAAAACCTTCTACATTTTCGTTGGCGCGCGCGTCCAAACCCCACGCCCCGGCGCGGTTGCCAATCGCATTCCAAGTCCATACCGTGTTTGCCGCAACGCCGTCCATTAATTTCGCGCGCGCCGCAATTCGCCCGCGCCGCGAGGAAAGCCAAACCCAGTCGCCGTTTGCGATATTCATTTTTTCGGCGCGGGCGCGTTGCATGTAAATATAATTGTCGGCGGCGATTTGGCGCAGCCACGCGTTTTGCGAATCCCACGAATGATACATAAACATCGGGCGCTGCGTTACGGCGTAAAACGGATACGCGCCGTCCGCCGTTTCCAGCGGCGGATAATAAAACGGCAGCGGATAAAAATATTCGCGCAACCGGCGGCGTTGTTCCGCGTCCGGCGGCGCGGGGGTTTTGCCTTCGCCGGCGCGTTGAAATTTGCGCAGCGTTTCGCTGTAAAGTTGGATAAACATCGGCTTGTCGTTTTCCGTCCAGCCGCAGGCATGCGCGTATTGCAAATAGGCGCGGTTGGCGAAACGAAAATAACGCGCGGCGGGCGGAATCTCGCTGCGGTAAAAACATTCGTTTTCAATATATTTTTCCCACTGCCGCGGATTGGGCGCGCCGCGCAAATTGCTTTCGCCGTTTTTGCCGCGCCATCCCGCCAAAAAACCGATGCCCGGTTTTTGTTCGTAGCGCGCGATAAAATCTTCGTAGCCGGAATATTTCGGCGCGCCGTTGTCGTCCGTAAATACGGGCAGGCGCAAACGCGCCGCCAATTCCACCAAAACTTCCTGCCACGGGCGCACATCGCGGTCGGGCGGCAACACCGGCGCGCGGATGGCGTCGCACGCCGCATGCGGTTCGGAAATCGGGCGGTCTAACATGGAAATCGCGTCGTATCTTTCCAGATAAGTCGTGTCGGGCAAAACCAAATCGGCGTAGTTGACCGTTTCGGAATGAAACGAGTCCGCCACGGCGACAAACGGAATTTTATATTCGCCGTCTTCGTTTTTGGCGGTTAATGCGGCGGCGGCGTCGTCCGGATTGAACGCGGAATTCCATGCCAAGTTTGCCATAAAAATTAACAGCGTATCTATGGAATACGGCGCAGCGCGCGCGGCGTTGCCGGCGGCGGATTGAATTGCGCCGTGCGCGGCGAGCGGCGCGTCCCAAGAATAGGCGTGGTCAATGCGCAGCGGCGCGCCGTTTTCGTCCACCGCCAAATCTTCCGGTCCGGCGGGTATGCCGAGCGGCGGCGCGGAAAGCGGCGTATTGGGCGCGGCATGCACCGCCGGTTTGGAGGCGGCGGGCGGATGTTTGGGATAGGGCGGTTTTGCCAAATGTCCGCCCGGACAATCCAGCGCGCCCAAAATCGCCTGCAAAAAATGCAGCAAGCGGCAGGTTTGGAATCCGTTGGAATGCGCCGAAACGCCGCGCATCGCATGCATCGCAACCGGACGCCCGATAAAACTTTCATGCCGCCGCCCGCGCCAGTCGGTCCATGGCTCTTCCACCACGGCGGGCGCGGCAAATGCGGCATGGGCGAGCTCTCCCGCCAGCCGCCGGATTGTTTCCGGCGCAACGCCGCAATGCGCCGACATCGCTTCCGGGGAACAATCGGGGGAGAGATATTGCGCCAACGCCAGAGTCATCGCGGTGCGCGTTTTGCGCCCGCCGGGCAATTCGTATTCGCCGCACAATTGCGGGACGGCGGCGGGGGAATACGCCGAAACGGGCGCGGCGGTTTTTTCGTCCCACACCAACGGGTCGCCGTTTTCATCGCGCGCAAACAATCCTTCGCCGTCCGCCAGCCACGGCATATTCGTATAATCGCGCAAAAATTGTTCGTCCGCGCGCCCTTCGCGCAACAGGACATGAATTAACGCCGCCGCCAGCGCCCCGTCCCCGCCGGGGGTAATCGGAATCCATTCGTCGGCGACGGCTTGGTAGCCGGTGCGGACGGGATTGACGGCGACAATTTTAACGCCGCGTTCTTTTAATTTTTTGATGCCGATTTTTAACGGGTTGGAGGCGTGGTCTTCGGCGACTCCCCACAGCATAAAATATTTCGCGCGCTCCCAATCGGGTTCGCCAAATTCCCAAAACGAATAACCGTGCGTGAGCAGCCCCGCCGCCGCCATATTGACCGAGCAAAAACCGCCGTGGGACGCCCAATTGAGCGTGCCAAACTGCCGCGCCCAAAGCCCGGTGAGCGCCTGCATTTGGTCGCGTCCGGTAAAAAACGCGAGCAAGTTTGGATTTTTGGCGCGGATTTTCGCCAGCCGTTCGGTCAAAATATTCAGCGCGCGGTCCCACGAAATTTCCGAAAATTCGCCCGCGCCGCGCTCTCCCGTCCGCAAAAGCGGCGCGCGCAATTTGGCGGGCGACAATTGTTTCATTGCGGCGGCGTTGCCTTTTGCGCATAGCACGCCATGGTTTACGGGATGGTTCGGGTTGCCTTCCACAAAACGGATTTTGCCGCCTTCCAGCGTAACCCGCACGCCGCACCGGCACGCGCACATATAGCATGTCGTGTATTTATGCTCGCGCGCGGCGGAGTTTTCGGCAATGGGAATTTTTTTCATGTGTAAGCGCGAATTATACCTTTTGCCCGTTTTATTTTAAAAAAGAAAAGGTTAATCTTTTCTTTTGTTAATTCCGCGCGCTGCAATTTACTTTTCCCGCGCGATTAATTCCGCTGCCATCGGCGCGAAGTAAGTTAAAATCGCGCGCGCTCCGGCGCGTTTGAATGCGAGCAGCGATTCTAAAATGCATGCGTCTTCGGCGAGCATGCCGCGCGCGGCGGCGGCGCGCAACATCGCGTATTCGCCCGAAACTTGGTAGGCAAAAACCGGCGCGTCAAATTCGCGCGCCGCTTCGCGCACGACATCCAAATAGGGCAAGCCCGGTTTTACCATTAACATGTCCGCGCCTTCGTCCAAATCCAAACGCATTTCTTCCATCGCTTCGCGCAAATTGGCGCTTGCCATTTGGTAAGTTTTTTTATCCGCGCCGCCCAACGCCGCCGCGGAGCCGGAAGCGGCGCGAAAAGGCCCGTAAAACGCCGAAGCGTATTTTGCCGAATACGCCAAAATTTTAACATCCGCATATCCCGCCGTTTCCAAAGACGCGCGCAACGCGCCGACCCGCCCGTCCATCATATCGGAAGGCGCGACAATATCCGCGCCCGCATCGGCGTGCGCGATGCATTGTTTTTGCAATGCGGCGACAGTTTCGTCGTTGAGGACGCGTCCGGCGGAATCAATAACGCCGTCTTGTCCGTGGCTGGTGTAGCCGTCAAGCGCGACATCGGTAATCACGCCCAATTCGGGGAAGCGTTTTTTTAATGCGGCGGTGGCGCGCGGGACGAGTCCTTTTGGATTATGCGCTTCGCTGCCGTCCGCGTTTTTTTTGCGCGCAGGGACGACCGGAAAAATCGCAACAGCGGGAATGCGCCGCGACAGCGCGGTTTCGGCGGCGCGAAAAAGCCCGTCCATGCCGAGGCGAAAAACGCCGGGCATCGCGTCCACCGCCGCGTCCTTTTTTTCTTCGTGAATGAAAAGCGGCCAAATCAAATCATCGGCGCGCAAAACATT
>JBPCWY010000157.1:0-12619 GCA_051009035.1 Gammaproteobacteria bacterium | reverse complement strand
GCTTCTTCGTATTCCCGCTTTTCCCCGTTATTTTCGCCGTCATTTTTCATACTCGCCCCTTTCGCGCCATTGCGCGGAGAATAATATAAAAACAATTATAACACGCCCCCCGCCAAATTTCAAGGGCAACGGCGGCAAAACGGAATTTGATACAATCCGCTACAAAGCAACCCGCTAATCCGGAAAATCTTCGCTGTCGCGTTATTTGCCGCGCAAATGCTCGGGGATGCCCTGCTCTTCCCATAATTGCCGCAGTTTTTCCATTTTCTTCTCGGGCGCTTTGTAATGCTCGTGGGATGGCTGTTGCGAGTGGCAATATACGCATAAGCATTGCAAATTTGCATATTTGCAATCGCTTTTATCGCCGTTTATATGGTGCGCTTCGGTTAGACCAGTATTCGCGAGATTAGCGTCCGCGCCGCATTTCACGCTGCAAACTTCGCATGTGTATTTCCGTTCTTTTCGGAATGCGGCGGATATTTTCGCCCAATTATTCGGATAGCCGGACGGTTGCGCGGTGCCTTTTAAGCCCCGCGCAAAAGATTCCCCAAGAGGTTTTGCCATGTTTATCTCCTTTCCATGGTTTGGCGGAAAAAATCCCGGACTTTCTCCGCCGCCCCAAATTCGCCTTTGCGGAGCATTATAACACATTTCATTAGCAATTGGGCGTCGCCATATTCCGCAATCAGCGATTTGTATCGCCCATCCCGTATATTCGCCGCGCTTTCATTGTGTAGAATTTCAATGCAATTTTTGCACCACGGCAAGCGAGTTTCCACATCTTCCGCACCCTGCAAATCTATTATTTTTTCGTTCCGAAATTCGCGGGTCTGGCGGTATCTTGCACGCCGCCCCATATTTCCCATTTTTACTATAGTACTACAATAGTAAAAATGTACTTTTTTACCATCTTTAAAGCAACGGGAAGGATGGGCGCGAACCGCTTCATCATGGTCCAATTTAGAGCCATAATAAGTATTGTCCTTAATGTAAGCGATATAGTATTCGTCATTTATAATGATGGGTTCCCCGGGCGTCGCTTCAGCATTCTCTTGCAACTGTTTGCCGGTTATCTCAATGCTTGTATCTATAATATTGGAAAAAATCCCCAAAGACGCGCCAATACTCTCGCGGATTTCAATCAACCGCTTTTCAATTTGATCGCCAATATTTTTCAACTCATGCAGATTCATTATGTTCTCCCGTATTTGGACATGAATTGGTTAATGGCTTGCTTTTGTCATAAACCCCCGCTTTTTGGCATGATTTTGTCAGCAATTTAAATTCCACCCGCCGGGAAGAATTCTTGTCTTCCCCGTTCTCACCGCATATCAATTTTCCCGACGACAGTCCGTCCGCCCTCACTTGCGAGCGGACAATATCACTATAATTTTCGGCTTGAGGAAGATCCAAAACCATTTTAATTATTTCGCGCGCCCTTCCCTGCGACAACTCCATATTTTTTACATATGCGTTGTCCACGGAGGTATCTTTGTCCCCATATTCGCTGGAAGTATGCCCTTCAATGCGAATTGCCACAATTTCATCCTTGCCGAATTCCGCGCCAATATTTTTAATAACTTCCATATAACGCGGGAAGAAATTTCGGATTCTTTGAACAAACCAATCGGTGGGAATTGTTTTGGCAACCGGAAACAAAACCTCTTGATTAGTAAAACGAATTGTTAAATCTTCGTCCAGCTCCACTTTCCAATCCTTAAAATCATCCTTAAACTCGGAGTTTAACATGCTCCGGGTATGGTCGCACTTCTCGCCATTGCTTCTTTTCTCCAAATCAAAATGCGTAAGAAGAATCATTGCGATGAGCATGAAAACCAGCATGATAACTGCCATTAAGTCGGACACCGGCGCCCACTGTTCATCGTCCGAATAAGCATTGTCGCGGGGCAACATAATATTATACCCTGTTTCCGCCGCTACTTGGCGGTATTCTCCGCGCAACTTCATCGGCGATTCCAATCATATTTTCGCCCCATCTTTTTGCAATACCCGTCATGGTACTGTTAGTTGAATCGGCATGCACTTTCGCCATTGCGGTCAACTGCTCTTGCGTATCTTGAACGCATCTTTGGGACGCTTCTTGTACCGCGTTTACAATTTGGCGAATTTCGCTTTGGTGCTGGTTGGAAGCGTTGCGGGTTTCCGCTATCATGTTTTCGG
Organism: Gammaproteobacteria bacterium; assembly: GCA_051009035.1. Taxonomy (GTDB): domain Bacteria; phylum Pseudomonadota; class Gammaproteobacteria; order Tethybacterales; family Persebacteraceae; genus Persebacter. The sequence goes on along the minus strand of JBPCWY010000157.1, from coordinate 10,438 downwards.
ACGCTTCCGCAATCCCCTCGGCAATTTCCGTAATGCGCTGTTTCATGTTTTCCGACAAGCCGGTTATTGCGCCTTGCGCGCTTTCAACGGTATTCCGGCAGGCGCTTTGCACTTCGTCCGCTATCCGACGAATCTCTTCCCGATGGCGGTCGGACGCTTGGCGGCTTTCGGTCATCATGTTTTCCGATGCCGCCGCAACTTGCCGGGCGGTTTGGTTTATTTGCTCGCCGACAGTTTCAATATGTTGCCGCGCCGTTTCAATGTGCTGTTGCGCCAAATTCCCCGCTTGCGTGTAAGTATCCGTGATGGTTTTTTCCAATCCCGAAAAACCCTCCGCAGATTTCCGCAAATCCGCGCCAACGGCGTCCATATTTTCCTTCACTGTCGGAAAAAATTGCTCCGCTTCTTTTTTCATGTCGGCAAACGCTTTTAGCCGCTCGTCCAACTCCCCCATAAGTTTTTGCAGGGCTTCCATGGTGGCGGGGATACTTTCGCAATCGGCGCGGATTTTCTCTATACCCGCCGCCGTTGCTTGGAATGCCGTCGTTAATTGTTCAACTTGCTCCCGGTGGTCTTCCTGCCATTTTTTAATCGCTTGGGTCGCTTCGTTAAACTGCTTGAAAGTTTCCCCAAACTGCTTAATTAACGCCTCTTCTATGCGGTCAAGCATTTCGCTCAACTGCGTATGCAATAATTCGTTTGTCCGTTTCAACTGTTCGGCAAGCTGCTCAACAATAACTTCCCGCAACTCCTTAACCAGCTTTTGCAAACTGTCCACAAGGGAATTTCGGATTACATCCGCAAGCCCGTCAAGGCGGGCGTCAAGCGCCTTAAACCCCGCCGAATTTTCGTTTCGCAATTTAATTAATTGCGAAGAAACGCTCGTGTCGCTCTCTCCGGATATGGACTGCTTTAAATCTTGCACGCTGTCCCTGTATTCCGCCTGCAAAACGCCTAATTGCGAGGACAAACTTTTATCGTTTTCTCCGACAATGCCTTCCCGGATTTTACCCAGCAAATCAACGACATCTGTTTCAATTTTCAGCGGTTTGGGCTGGGTTTTCGGAAAAAATGAAAAGATTAATTTGGAAACAAAATAAAAAAACAATCCGATTAAGCTTGTTATAAATGCCGTCGTCATCCCTTCCAAAACTTTCGGAATATTATTTACGATTGCATTATAATCGGTCACTCCGTTTTCAGCCGCGTCAAATAGAAAATTTGACAAGGCAAGAAATGTTCCCCAAAATGTGCCGATAATCCCCGCCGATATCATCAGCCCCGGCGCAATATGGCGCAATCTTCCGAAAATACAAGAAACGGCAAAAAGCGCTAAACAACACCCCAATACCGAGATAGTTATAGTGTCCGGGGATACGCGCAAAATATCCCCAAGCAATACAGTAATGCCTTCAAATTTCATTAGATGTGCCCGCGGCGCGCCTTACGCCGCGGGCTTGAGCGCGCTTTTTTTGGCGGCACGTTTTTTGGCGAGTTTGAGTTTGGGGGCGCGTTTTTGGACCGCTTCGGCGTCTACGATTGCGCGCTTTATGTTTTTCTTGCCGGGGAGTTCGTACATCGTGTCCAATAATACTTCTTCCGCCGCGCCGCGCAATCCGCGCGCGCCCGCCGATTGCGACGCCGCTTGCGCCGCGATTTCGGCGACGCCGCAGGGCGTGAAAGATAATTCCACATCTTCCATTGCGAATATTTCTTCGTATTGTTTGGACAGCGCGTTTTTCGGCTCTTGAAAAATGCGCACGAGGTGTTCGCGGCGCAGGGAATGCAAAACCGAAACTACCGGCAAACGCCCCACCAATTCCGGAATCAACCCGTAGCGCGTCAGGTCGTCCCCGTTTAGGCGGCGCATTAAATCGGCGTCTTCCACCGCCCCCGCCGGGGGGACGCCAAAACCGATTCCGCCCTGCCGCACGCGCCGCGCGACTATGTTGGATAATCCTTCAAACGCGCCGCCGCAAATAAACAGCATTTGCGTTGTGTCTACATTAATGCATTCTTGTTGCGGGTGTTTGCGCCCGCCTTGCGGCGGCACCGATGCGACCGTGCCTTCAATTAATTTTAACAGCGCTTGTTGGACGCCTTCGCCGGAGACATCGCGGGTGATGGAGGCGTTTTCGGATTTGCGCGCGATTTTGTCGACTTCGTCCAAATAGACGATGCCGCGCACCGCGCGCTCCACATCGTATTCGGCGCGCTGCAATAATTTTTGGATAATGCTTTCCACATCTTCGCCGACATAACCGGCTTCGGTTAATGTCGTCGCGTCCGCGATGACGAGCGGCACATCCAAAATCTTCGCCAGCGTTTGGGCGAGCAGGGTTTTGCCGCTGCCCGTTTCGCCGATTAGCAAAATGTTGGATTTGGCGATTTCTACATCGCCGTTGACGCGCCGCCCCCAAACGCGTTTGTAGTGGTTGTATACCGCCACCGCCAGCGTTTTTTTTGCGTGGTCCTGCCCGATGACATATTCGTCCAGCGCGGCTTTAATTTCGCCCGGAAGCGGCAGGCGTTTTTCGCCGTCCTTTGCGCCGTCTTTTGAATCTTTGCCGCCTTCGGGTTTGTGCGCGTCCAATGCGCCGCGGCATTTATCCACGCACGAAGAGCAGATATACGCGCCTTTGTTGTTGCCGACCATGTTGCCGGCGTCTCCGCGCTGGCGGCCGCAAAAAGAACACTCCGGATTTTTATTTTGCGTTTCGTCCATGTTTTGCTCCTATCGGCGTTACGACTTCGTCCGCCAGCCCGTAGCGGACGGCGTCTTCGGCGTTAAAGAAAAAATCGCGCTCGGTATCGGCGGCGACCCGTTTGGCGCTTTTGCCGGTGAGTTCCGCCAAAATGCGGTTGAGGCGTTCTTTCATCGCCAAAATCTCGCGCGAGTGAATTTCAATATCGCTCGCCTGCCCGGAAAAACCGCCCAGCGGCTGGTGAATCATCGCCCGCGCATTTGGCAGCATGCGGCGCATGCCTTTTTGTCCGGCGGCAAGCAACACAGCGCCCATGCTCGCCGCCTGCCCTACGCAGGTTGTGGCGACCGGGCTTTTGACATAGCGCATCGTGTCGTATACGCCCAATCCGGCGGTGACCAAACCGCCGCCCGAATTGATGTAAAAATGAATCTCCCGCTCGGGATTTTCCGCGTCCAAAAACAGCAGCTGCGCGATGACGATATTCGCCGAATAATCGTCAATCGGGCCGACCATAAAAACGATGCGGTCTTTGAGCAGGCGCGAATAAATGTCAAACGCGCGCTCGCCGCGGGCGGATTGTTCCACCACCACCGGCATATACGACAACGCGGAAGTATCCGCCGCGCCCCGCCCGCCCGCAAAATCCGCGCTCACGCCGCCCCCAGCAACTGCGGCAGGGTGATTTTTTCGTCTTCCGCTTTGGCGCTTTGGCACACCCATTCCGCCGCCCGCCGCTCCAGCAATTCCAAACGCAACGATTGCATCGCCCGCTCGTCCGCTTGCGCGCGCGCGCGAAACGCTTGCGGGTCTTCGTAGCCGGAGGCGATTTCGTCCAGCCGCCGGTTAATTTCCGCATCGGTGATTTCGGGTTTTTCGCGCTGTTGCCAGCGTTCCAAAATCAGCGCAAGCGCCACGCGCCGCGCCGCTTCGGCGTAGATTTGCGGCGCATGTTCCGCCGCCGCGCGCGGCAAACCGCTTTGTCCGGCTTCGTGCTGGAGCTGGCGAAACATGGACGCGGCTTCCATTTGCACCAAGGCGCGGGGGAGCGGAAACTTGGGCGTTGCGGCAAAAAACGCGCCCATCGCCCGCGCGTGCAAGCTTTGACTCAGGCGGGATTCTACTTCGCTTTTGAGGCGTTCGCCGACCATTTCGCGGAATGCGGGCATCCCGCCTTCGGCGATTCCGAAACGGGCAAAAAATGCGTCGTTCAATTCCGGCAATTTTAATTCGGCGACAATTTTAATTTGAACTTCCAAACGCGCTTCTACGCCGCGCAGGGATTCTTCGGGGTGCGTTTGCGGATGTTGGAAAACGACGGTGCGCGCATCGCCCGCCGATGCGCCGATGATTTGGCGGGAGATTTCGCCGTTGAGCATTGGCGAATCCAAAACCCATTTTCGGTCTTTGCCTTCTTCGGCGAGTTCGTCCCCGTGGAATGCTTGAAAATCCACCGACACGCTGTCCCCGATACGCGCCGGACGCTCTACGGAAATGTATTCGCCGGCGTCTTTTTGGAGGCGCGCAATCATTTCATCAACTTCGTTTTCGCCGACTTCCAAAACCGGGCGGCGGACGGCGTGCGCGGAAAAATCGGGCGCGGCAATGTCGGGCATCGCTTCGTAATGGCATTCCACCCGGTATCCTTCGGCGGAGACGGCGGCGGACGGCGAAAAATAGGGGCGCGCCGCCGGGCGTTCGGGCAGGCGGGGCGATTCTTCGGCAAAACGGGCGGTTGCTTTTTCCGCCAATACTTCGCCCAAACAACGCCCGCCCCACCGCTGGCGCATCAAATGCAGCGGAATGCGTCCCGGACGAAAGCCATTAATCTTCGCCGTTTTTGCCATTTTGGCGAGGCGCGCATCCACGGCGGAATCAACTTCGCCGGCGGCGAAAGTGTAGGCGAGAGTGCGCGCCAGCGGATTTTTTTCCGCTGGCGGAGAATCCGCCGCCGCCGTTTCGGTCTCGCCCATTTTTGTCGCCGTCCTGTTTAAAAAAATGCGTAAAAAATTGCGCCGCAAAAAAACGCCGCCCGCCTATTGTAGCACAACCGGCGGCGTTTGCGCCCGCAAAGCGCAACCCGCCCGCCGTTGCGGTCATATTTTGGCTGGGGGGCGGCATGGAATCCGGCAATGTTTTAGCGCAACCCGCCCGCCGTTTTGGGTATATTCCGCTTATATTCCGCCCGCCGTTTTGGTTATGATTCGCCGCGCTCCGCCGGTTGTTTTGCGCCCAAACTTTTTTGGATTGTTTCGGCGTGGGCGCGGAAAATTTCCATAAACCGGCGCAATCCCCGCGTGGCGATTTTGCCGCGCGGACGGGCGATGCGCACCCGCATATCCGGAAATAAATGCGCCGCCGAAATGCGCGCCAAATCGCGGTCTTCGTCCGGCTGGTAAGCGACGGAAGCGATGACGCCGACTCCCGCCCCCATGCGGACATATGTTTTAATCACATCCGAATCGGCGGCGGAAACGGCGACATGCAACGGCACTTTCGCCTTGCGAAAAACGCGGTCAAAAGACGCGCGTCCGGTAAAACCGGAAACATAGGTAATCACCGGATACGCCGCGAGTTTTTTGAGGGTTAATTTTTTTTGCGCCGCGAGTTCGTGCCCGCGCGGCATAATCACGCTGCGGTTCCATGTGTAGGCGGCGGTGGAATCCAGATGCGGATGGTTTTCCAACGCCTCCGTGCAAATCGCCGCATCGGCGAGGTTGTTTTCCAGCATGCCCGCCAAATTGGCGGGGGAGTTTTGGAAAATTTGAATATTCGCGCCGGGAAATTCGCGCAAATACCGTTTGACCGCCGCCGGCAAAACATACCGCGCCTGCAAGTGGGTCGCGCCGAGGCGCAAATCGCCGCCGCCTTTTTCGTGCCTGCGCCGCAAGGTTTCAATGTTGTCGCATTTGAGTAAAATCGCGCGGGCTTCGGCGAGGACTTCGCGCCCCAGCGGGGTGATTCCGGCAAAACGCCGCCCGCGCCGGACAAACAGCGCGCCCGCTTCTTTTTCCAAATCGGCGATGTGTTTGCTGACCGAGGGCTGCACCACGCGCATTTCGCGCGCCGCCGCCGAAACGCTCATGTCGTTGTCGCACATCGCGACCAAACACCGCAGCAAACTTAATTTCACCCGCCGATTATACCCGCTTTTGCGCGCCCCGCCGCCTTGCGGTATAATAACGGGCGTTGCCATGTCCGACCGCTCCCCGCCCGTTTCCCGCCCGCACTCCGAGGGGCGTTTGTTCGTTATTTCCGCGCCGTCCGGCACGGGCAAAACGACCATCACCAACCGCCTGCGCCAAACCGGCGCGGTGTCCGTTTCCGTCTCGCACACAACCCGCCCGCCCCGTCCGGGCGAACAGCACGGCGTTCAATACTTTTTTACCGGACGGGAAGAATTTCTCGAGATGCGCGCCGCCGGGGTGTTTTTGGAATGGGCGGAAGTATTCGGAAATTATTACGGCACAAAAGCGCGCTGGGTGCGCGAACAACTCGCCGCGGGAGTCAATATTTTGCTGGAAATAGACGTGCAAGGCGCGGGCAAAGTCAAAGCGGAAATGCCCGCCCAATCGGTGCTGATTTTCATCCGCCCGCCGTCTTTGGAGTCCCTCGCCGCGCGGCTGCAAAAACGCGGGCAGGATTCGCCGGAAGTCGTTGCCCGCCGCCTCGCCGCCGCCGAATCCGAAATGAACAGCGCCGGCGGCTATGATTATGTTATTATTAACGACAATTTGGAACGCGCGGTGGACGAAATCCGCGCTATTATCAAACAACCCCCAAAAACCCAAAAGGAAAAAACCCATGTCCAGAACCACCATTGACGACTGCCGAAAGCTGTGCCCAAATCATTTTAGCTTGGCCTACCACTCGGCGCGGCGGGCGCAGGAAATCCTGCGGCGCGGCAATCCGCAGGTGCCGGAAGGAGACGACCGCTCCATTGTCGTCGCCCTGCGCGAAATCGCCAAAGGGCTGGTAGAAGTCCCGCCCTTGTCCGCCGAAGCCCCCGACGCCGAAGCCGAGACCGCCAAAGCCGAAAAACCGCCCGAAACGGTCGAATAGCCGCCGTGGCGGGCATCGCCGCATTGCAGCGCAAAATCGGCGCCTATCTCGCGCCCGCCGAGATGCGCGAAGTAGACGGCGCTTACCATTACAGCAAAGGCGCGCATTCCGGACAATTGCGCGCCAGCGGCAAACCCTTTATCCAACACCCGCTCGCCGTCGCCGATATTTTGGCGGACTGGCGTTTTGACGCGCAATCCATCGCCGCCGCCCTGCTCCACGATGTCGTTGAAGATACGACCGTAAGCTTGGAACAAGTGCGGGAAAAATTCGGTCCCGCCGTCTCCCGTTTGGTCGGCGGATTATCCAAAATAGAGCGGATTGAAGGGATTGACCGGCGCGCGCAAGAAGCCGAAACTTTCCGCAAAATTTTAATCACCGCCGCCGCCGACTGGCGCGTTTTGTTTATCAAGCTCGCCGACCGCCTGCATAATATGCGGACTTTGGCGGCGATTGGCGAACCCTCGCGGCGGCGGCGCATCGCGCTGGAAACGCTCATGATTTACGCGCCGATTGCCGAGCGGCTGGGTTTTTCGCCGGTCAAGGACGAATTGCAAAACTTGTCTTTCCGCTATTTGCGCCCGCACCGCTACCGCGTTTTGTCCAAAGCGCTCAACCTCTCCAAAGCCGGCAACCGCCGCATTATTTTAAATATTGAAACGATTATCCGCGAGGCGCTGGCGAAATACGGCGTTGAAGGCGTGTTGGAAAAACGGCGCAAAAACTTATACAGCATTTACCAAAAAATGGAAAAGCAGCGCCTGTCTTTCGCCGAAGTGCAGGACATTATCGGCTTTCGCCTGATTGTCGGCGAACGCATGCATTGCTACGCGGCGCTCGGCGCGCTGCACGAATCATTCTCGCCCGCGCCGGGGCGGTTTAAAGATTACATTGCGATTCCGAAATCCAACGGCTACCAATCGTTGCACACCGCTTTGTTGACGAAGGAAGGAGTGAAAGTTGAAATTCAAATTCGCACGGGCAAAATGCACGAAGTCGCCGAACACGGCATCGCCGCCCATTGGACTTACAAACAAGACGCCGCGCCCGCCGGCGCGCAGGACGAAGCGGTAACCCGCCTTTCGTCCCTCGTCCGCCTGCAAGCCGAAAACGCCGCGCCCGGCGATTTTATGGAATACTTGCGGGGGGAATTGTCGCAGGAAGAAATGTATGTTTTGACTCCCAAAGGCGAAACCGTCCGCCTCCCGCCGAATGCAACGGCGCTGGATTTCGCTTATTTCATCCACACCGATGTCGGCAACCGCGCCGAAAGCGCCGTCGTCAACGGCGCGCCGATGCCGCTTTCGCGGCGGCTGCAACCGGGCGACCAAGTATCGGTTAAAACAAATCCGGACAGCCGCCCGATGCCGCACTGGCTCAGCGTCGCCAAAACCGCCCGCGCGCGCTCGCACATTCGCCATGTCCTAAACGCCGCCAGCCGCGACGATTCCGCCGCGTTGGGGCGCAAACTGCTCGCCGCGGCATTGCAAAAAATAGACCGCGCGCCGCCGTTGGAAGATATTGAAGAAAACCACTGGCGGGCGTTTTTACGCGCGAATAACATGTCCGCGCCGGAAGATTTGTATTTGGAATTGGGATTGGGGAAAATGTTGCCCGGCATTGTCGCGCGCGGTTTGTTGCAGCGGCAAGTGCGGCGCGGCGCAACCGGTTTTCGCCTGCAACCCGTCTCCATCGCCGGGGCGGGCGGCGCGGCGATTACGCTTTCGCCGTGCTGCTATCCTTTGCCGTTTGAATCCATTGTCGGCGTTTTGCAAAAAAACCGGGGGCTGGTCGTCCACGCCGACAAATGCCCCGCCGTGCAACGCCGCGGACGCCGTTCCGAAAAATGGATTGACGCGGCGTGGAGCGAAAAAGCCGCGCAAAACACCCACCGCAGCGCGGTAACTTTGGAATGCCGCAACAAACCCGGCTTGGCGTCCGCCGTGTCTTCGGCGATTAGCGGACAAGACATTAACATCGTTACTTTTAATTTTAGCCAAGCCGAACAATCGCGCGATTCCCTGCAAATTGAAACCGTCGTAGAAGTGCCTTCGCTGGAACGGCTGCAACGTTTATTAAACGCGTTGCGCCAAATCCCCGATGTGATTGACGCCGTCCGCCGCCGCCCGGAATCGCGCCCCGAAACGGCGAAACCTCCGGCGCAAAACGCATGAAATGCACCGCTTTTTTAGCCGTAAAACGCCGCGCCGTTTTTTCCGCGCCGCCGCCCGGGCGCGAATCTTTCCGCGGCGCGTTTGCGTTTGCCGGTTTTTTGATGTTGAATAAATTTATACATGGCGGACAACAATGAAAGAAAAAATTGAATCCGTTTTGGCGGAAATTATTGAGCCCGATTCGGGCGGCAATTTAACCGCGGCAAAAATTGCATCGGTAAACTGCGCCGCGGATAAAATTGAAATCGCGCTGCGCTTTCCCTATCCCGCCGCGACAATTTGCGCCGCGTTGGAAAAAGAAATTGCCGCGCGTTTGCGCGAAGCCAATTTGCCCGCGGCGAATATCCAAAGTAAAATTGAAATCTTCCCCCGCATCGTGCAGGGCGGGACGCGGCGGTTGCCCGCGGTAAAAAATATTATCGCCGTCAGTTCCGCCAAAGGCGGAGTCGGAAAATCCGCCGTTGCGGTCAATCTCGCCTTGGGGTTAATGCGGGAAGGCGCGCGGGTCGGCATGTTGGACGCGGATATTTACGGGCCGTCTTTGCCGCTCATGCTGGGCCTGCGCGAGCGCCCGCAAAGCGGCAAAGACGGCGGCATAACGCCCCTCGCCGCGCATGGCATGCAAGTTATGTCCCTCGGTTTTTTGGTGGACGAAGACCAGCCGGCGATTTGGCGCGGACCGATGGCGACCCGCGCGCTCGTGCAATTGTTGGAAGAAACGCGCTGGGAAAATTTGGATTATCTCGTGCTGGATATGCCGCCCGGCACCGGCGATATTCAACTCACCGCGGCGCAAAAAATCCCAATCACCGGCGCGGTAATTATTACCACGCCGCAACAAATCGCCGTGGCGGACGCGCAAAAAGGGCTGGCGATGTTTCGCAAAGCGAACATTCCCGTATTAGGCGCGGTGGAAAATATGTCCGGTTATGCATGTCCTTGTTGCGGGCGCGAAACGCATATTTTCGGACAAGGCGGCGCAAAAGCAATGTGCGAAAAATACGGCGTCCCCCTGCTCGGCGAATTGCCGCTGCACCCCGCAATCCGCGAAGACGCGGACGGCGGCAAACCGACCGTAATCAAAACGCCGGACGGCGAACTCGCCGCCCGCTTCCGCCAAATCGCCCGCCGCGCCGCCGCGCAAATCGCGCAAAAACCGCGGGATTTTTCCAACATAATCCCGCAAATCGTCCCCGAAAAATAATTTTTACCCCGCAAAAACCCGCCGGTGGAATTGCAGGCGGGTTAATTTTTTTATAAATTGATTTTCCATTCCGCCGATAATTTCTTTTCGCCACTTTCGCCGTCCCATTCTATTGCCGCCGCCCATTCGCTTTTTTTCGTTTGCACGGAATAACCCGCCGCCCAAATAATTGCATTCGGCGATTTTAGCGGTATCGCTTGCGTTTTCGTTGTGATTTTTTCGCCGTCAAAATACGGGTATTGTAAAATCATTTTGCCGCCGCTAATCCGCTGTTTTTGCGTTGCGGATATTTG
>JBPCWY010000156.1:0-6917 GCA_051009035.1 Gammaproteobacteria bacterium | reverse complement strand
ACGCGCTGTCCAAACAATACGAAGAAATATTCGCAATGGAAGATGTGGAATTATCTTTCACGCCCTGCGGCGTCGCCGAAATCGCGGCGCAAGCGGCGTCGCAATCGGCGGGCGCGCGCGGCTTGCGCGGCGCGGCGGAAGAAGTATTACTGGACACGATGTACGAGCTCCCCGCCCGCAAAAACATAAAACGCGCGGTAGTAGACGCGGAAGCGGTAAAAAAACGCGCCCCCAAACTAATCAAACGCCCCGCCAAAAGCGCCGCCAAAAAACGCGCGTTGAAGCCCGCGGCGTAAAGTTATTTCGCCGCCGCCGCAACCATGCAAAAGTTTGACGAAAACCCCGTATTGAATTCGCCTTATGCCGAACCCGCCCGGCATTGGGTATTGTCCGGAGGCAAACCTACGGGCATGATAGGAGAAGGGCGGCGTCCCAGCGAATATGTGATTCCGTTTCCCGTTGTGCGCCGGGGACGGCAGGCAAATCAAGGCGAATTAAAATTTAAGGCGAATGCGAATATTAACCATATTCGCGGTTTAGTGGATAAATGGCGCAAATTACGGCCGGAAAAATGGCAAGTAACGCCGGTTACGGAGCGGTTATTATTACATTGGCGCGAAAGCGGCGCAAACATCGCCCCGTTTTTTTGCCAGATAGAAGCGATTGAAACGCTGGTTTGGCTGCACGAAGTCGCCGGAAAAACCGCTGAAGGCAGTGACCTTTTGAGCGCTTTTGAAGACGCGAATAATGCGGCAAACAAAGGGCTTTTCCGGCTGGCGTCCAAAATGGCGACGGGTTCCGGCAAAACGACGGTGATGGCGATGTTAATCGCGTATCATGCGGTTAATAAATCGCGCGCCCCAAAGTCCGGAAAATTTTCGGACAATTTTTTGGTGATTACGCCGGGCATTACCATTCGCGACCGCTTGCGGGTTTTGTTGCCGCACGACCCGGAAAATTATTACGAAAAACGCGGCATTGTCCCCCCGGACATGCTGAAAGACATTAAAAAAGCGCGGGTGCTGGTGTGCAACTACCATGCGTTTGGATTGCGCGAAACGCGGACAATCCCCAAAAAAGCGCGCGAGATATTGCGCGGCAACGCCGCCGAAGATGTATTAACCAAAGAAACCGAAGGGCAAATGCTGGCGCGGACATGCGCCGATATTTTGCGCGCCGGAAATGCCGTAGTTATCAACGACGAATCGCACCATTGCTACCGCCGCAAAGAAAACGACGACGGGGGCGAGTTGCGGATTTCTTCCGAAGAAAAGGAAGAAGCGAAGAAAAACGAAGAAACCGCGCGCGTTTGGATTAGCGGCATTGAATCGCTTGCCTGTAAGTGCAAAGGCGGTATTCGCAAATGCAGTAAGCGCAAAGGCGGTAAATGCAGGGTTGAATTGCGCGCAATTTACGATTTGTCGGCGACCCCGTTTTTTCTAAAAGGTTCGGGCTATCCGGAAGGAACGCTTTTTCCGTGGGTCGTTTCGGATTTTTCGCTGATGGACGCGATAGAATCCGGTATTGTCAAACTTCCCCGCATACCGGTGGAAGACGGCGCAACCGAAGAGAAAATTCCAATATACCGAAACATATACCAGCATGTCAAAGACCGTCTGCCCAAGCGGGGACGGAGCAAACAGCGCAATTTGGACCCGAACGACTTGCCGTCCCAGTTAACCGGCGCGCTTGAATCTTTATACCGCAATTATAAAAAAACATACGACATGTGGCGGCAAGTCAGCGTTCCGCCGGTGTTTATTATTGTTTGCAATAATTCCAGCACTTCCAAACTGGTATACGACTACATCTCCGGCTACGAAGCGGCGGAAGGGCGGTGGGCGAAAGGCGCGCTGGAATTGTTTAGCAATATTAGCGCGGACGGAAAGCCGTTAAAACGCCCGCATACTATGCTGATAGACAGTTATGAATTGGAATCGGGCGAAGCGTTGTCGCCGGAATTTAAAAAAATCGCCGCCGGTGAAATTGAAGTATTTAAGCGCGACATGCGGGCGCGCGAACCCGGGCGCGACATTAACAAAATTACCGATGCCGATTTGTTGCGCGAAGTAATGAATACCGTCGGGCGGGAAGGCAAACTCGGCGAACAAATCCGCTGCGTTGTTTCGGTTTCCATGCTGACCGAAGGATGGGATACGAGCAATGTAACGCATATTTGCGGTATTCGCGCTTTTGGCACGCAATTGCTTTGCGAGCAAGTTGTCGGGCGGGCGTTGCGGCGCATGAGTTATGAAACGGAAGATAACGGAATGTTTGCGCCCGAATACGCGGACATTTTCGGCGTTCCGTTTGTTTTTGCTTTGCCGGGGAAAGTGCCGCCGCCGCCACCGCCGCCGCTAAAAACACGGGTGCGCCATTTGGACGAAAGGGCGTTGCTGGAAATCAATTTTCCGCGCATTCGCGGGTATAAAATCAAGCCGCCCGAAGACCGCCTCGTGGCGCGGTTTGACGAAAACTCCCGCTTGCGGCTGGAGCCGAAAGACGCGCCGCCCAAAACGGAATCGGCGGGTATTGTCGGCAAAGGCGAAATAATGACGCTGGACGATTTGCGCAAACACCGGATAAACGAAGTGGTGTTTAATGTCGCGGCGTGGACGGCAAAAATGCATTACCGCGATGAAAACGGACTCGTTCCCCCGGCGCGGTTTCGCGATTTGGTGCCGATTGTCCGCCGCTGGATGAAAGATTATTTAACTTGTTTGGGCGGCACTTTTCCGCAGTATTTGTTGTGGCAATCTTTGGCGGGCAAGGCGGCGTTGCGGATTGCGCGCGCCTGCACGGAACAAAACAGCGGCAAGGAACTGTTGCAGCCGATTCCCGACCCGTTTACGCCGGAAGGGTCTACTTTTTATGTGGATTTTCAGACCTCCAAAAAACGCCTGCACCATTCCGCCCCGGACAAAAGCCATGTTAATATCGCCGTTTGCGACAGCGATTGGGAAATGAATTTTTGCCAAATGCTGGAAGACGATGCGGGCGTATACTCTTATGTCCGCAATGTCGGCTTGGATTTTACCGCGCCGTATATTGCGGACGACAAACGGGAGCGGAAATATTACCCCGATTTTATCGCTTTGGTTAACGACAGAGACGACAAGGGCGATTTGTTGCATTTGATTATTGAAATTAAGGGGTATAAAGACGGGGACGGACAGGCGAAAGCCGATACGATGAACCGTTTTTGGGTCCCGTCCGTCAACAATGACGGGCGCTGGGGGCGCTGGGCGTTTGTGGAAATTATGGATATGCAGGACGCGCGCGCGAAACTGGCGGAGTATACTGCTCCTACGAATTTAACACGGAAAGGAAAACGGACCAATGGCAAAGAAAACACAAAAACCCGGGCTGGCGGTTAAGGCGATTCGCCATACCGGCGATAAGCGGTGTAATATTCCGCCTGCGGAGTTGGAAAACTTGATGCCCCCGAAAGAGGGCGCGCCTGTGCGCGTGGAATATTTGCGCGATGCTCCGAATAAACCGCCGGTTAAATCGCATGAAGAGGCGGTGATGTCCCCGCGTTTGAATTGGGCGGGGAAAGATAAGGACGCCGACCCGTTGGCGGTGGACGCTTTGCCGATTTATGTGCAGGAGAAAATCCAGCCGCAGGCGATTATTGACGATTTGATTTTGCAAACGAAAATGGGGCGCGTGGCGGGCGGCGACGAAGCCGCCGATATGTTTCATAATTTTAACGGGCTGGATGACCCGATTGAACGGACGGAGTTTTACCGGCACATGCAAAACTGGACGAACCGCATGATATTGGGCGATTCGTTGCAGGTTATGGCGTCTTTGGCGGAAAAAGAATCGTTGCGCAACCAAGTGCAATGTATTTATATGGACCCGCCTTACGGCATTAAGTTTGCGTCCAACTGGCAAGTTTCCACCAAAAGCCGGACGGTTAAAGATTCCGATGAAACGCGGGAACCGGAAATGATTCGCGCATTCCGCGATACTTGGCAACTCGGCGTTAATTCGTATTTATCGTATTTGCGCGACCGGCTGGCCGTTGCGCGGGATTTGTTGACCGAAAGCGGCAGCATCTTTATTCAAATCAGCGATGAAAATATGCATTTGGTAAGATGCGTCATGGATGAAATATTTGGACCGGAAAATTTTGTTTCAATTATCACATGCAAAGTGAGCAGCGGAACAAAACAAAAAAATGCGCCTCGCCGAATATCCGATTATATTATTTGGTATGCTAAAAACGGCGAAAACATAAAATTTCGCCGGCTTTGCATTGATAAGCCAATAGGCAAAGACACAACCTTTACTCATGTTGAGTTGGAGGATGGCAGCCGCCGTCCGATGACTAAACAAGAAAAAGAAAACCCGTATGTTTTGCCGAAAAATGCAAAACCTTACCGCACTCTTCCGGTGCACAGCCAAAATGCGGGCGATAACCAGCCAAGAGTTTTTGAGGGAAAGTCGTATGGCATTCCTAATAATAGCCATTGGAGAATCAGCATAGATGGATTTCAGCGGCTAATTAACGCCGGTAGGATTCGCGCCGACAAAACGGCGTTGGCTTCCATTTATTATTACCATGATTATACTGTGCAAGAGATAACTACTACATGGAATGATACCGCCGCGGAAACGGATAAAAAATTTATTGTCCAAACTTCCGAAATGGTAATTCAGCGTTGCATGTTAATGACAACCGATCCCGGTGATTTGGTGATTGACCCGACTTGCGGTAGCGGGACGACTGCGCTTGTTGCCGAGCAATGGGGGCGGCGTTGGATAACAATAGACACTTCGCGTGTTTCGTTGGCGCTGGCGCGCGCCCGAATTATGAGCGGTAAATTTGACCATTATTTGTTGCAAGACAGCAAAGAAGGCGCGGACAAAGAGGCGGAAATTTCCGGCAATCTGCATAATAAAACGCAGTTTGGCAAAGATGTAAAACATGGTTTTGTTTATGAACGCGCGCCGCATATTACTATGGAATCCATCGCTAACAATTCCGATATTAGCGAAATCCATAACCGTTATAAAACGGAGTTGGAATCTTTGCGCGCGCAGTTGAATACCGCAATCCGCGCAAAATACGAAGAATGGGAAATCCCCGCGCAAGCGGCGGAAAAATGGAGCGGCGCGGCGAAAAAACTGCACGCAAAATATTCAACCCTAAAACAAAAACGGCAAAAAGAAATGGACGCCTCCATTGCGCGGAATGCCGAAACGGAATTTTTGGTTGACCGCCCCTATACGGCGAAAAATACCGTCCGCGTTGCCGGTCCGTTTACCGTGGAATCGTTGTCGCCGCACCGCGTTTTGCCGGTTTCCGCCGATGACGGCGAAATCGCCGCCCGCCCCAATTCCGAAACAAAAAACGAAACGCGCTTTTTGGATGTGGTTTTGGAAAACTTAAAAAAATCCGGCGTGCAAAATACCAAGAAAAAAGAACGGCTGGAATTTTCATCGCTGGATTCATGGGCGCGCGGCAACCGCATTCAATTTGTCGGACACTACAACGGCGGAAAAAAAGCCGCCATCTGCGTCGGTCCGGAATACGGGACGGTTTCCCGTTCGTTATTGGTGCATGCCGTCCGCGAAGCCGCCGATTATTTTGATTTGCTTGTCGTGCTGGGTTTTGCTTTTGAAGCATATGCGGACGAAGAGTTGACGAAAATCGGCGGGTTTCCGGTAATTCGCGCGCGCATGAACCAAGATTTGCACATGGCATCGCGGTTAAAATCCGGCGGCGGCAATTTGTTTGTTTCATTCGGCGAGCCGGATATTAAATTGCACGATTTGGGCGGCGGTATGTGGAAGGCGGAAATTCGGGGCATTGATATTTTTGACCCCGTCACCGGCAAAACGAAACCCTGCGATACGGACGACATCGCGTGCTGGTTTATAGACGCGAATTATAACGAAGAAAGTTTCTTCGTCCGCCACGCCTATTTTTGCGGCAAAGACGACCCGTATCAAAAACTCAAATCCGCCTTAAAAGCGGAGATTAACGAATCGGCGTGGGCGGCGTTGTATTCCGATGTCAGCCGCCCATTCCCCAAACCGAAAAGCGGGCGCATCGCGGTAAAAGCGATTAACCACTACGGCGACGAAGTCATGAAAGTTTTTACTTGGAATAAAAATGGAAGTATTTCGTAAATTTCCGTAAAACGGGGATTTTGGCGCAAAAGCGAGGCAGTTGACAAAGATGCGGAGGGCGTGGTATAATAGGGGTATGACGCAGATTCTCACTTTTGCGAAACAGGACAGGGTGGCGGATACTTTGCTGGCGGGGCTTTCCGCGCCTGCTCAACCGATTTCCTCGGAGGTGCGTTGTGCGCCAGCAGGGACTACTTTGCAGGTGTGGAATGACTTTTTTTGGCACTACGGCATTTATGACGGTCAAGGCGGCGTAATACACAAAGCAAAAGGGAGAGCGGTTTCTCTTGAGCCGCTGGAAAAATTTGCCAGCGGGCGTAATGTGCTTATTGCGTCTAATATCGCAAGCCCAAATTTGGGTATTGCTTACCAAAAAGCATATTCCCGTATTGGGGAAGGGTACTCCACGATTGCCAATAATTGCGAGCATTTTGTCCGCGATGTGCATGATTTGCCAAAAGAAAGCAAACAATTACAAAAATATGTTTTTGGCGGGGTGCTGGCTTTCGTGTTGAGCCGTGTTTTGGCTAAATAATTTTTCCGGTAAATTATAGTGGAGAGATAGAAACCGAAAAACCGCGGGTTGCGGTTTTCCTTGCGGGTTGCTTTGCAACGGATTGTATCAAATTTCCGCCTTGTTGCCGCCGCCCTTGAAATTTGGCGGGGGGCGTGTTATAATTGTTTTTATATTATTCTCCGCGCAATGGCGCGAAAGGGGCGAGTATGAAAAATGACGGCGAAAATAACGGGGAAAAGCGGGAATACGAAGAAGC
>JBPCWY010000155.1:0-8726 GCA_051009035.1 Gammaproteobacteria bacterium | reverse complement strand
ATGCCGAAAAAATTAACCCATTTGGATTCGCGCGGGGAGGCGCGGATGGTGGATGTGGGGGGGAAGGAAATTACCCGCCGCACCGCCGCCGCTTCCGGGCGCATTCTTATGTCGCCGGACGCTTTTGCGCTGCTCCAAAGCGGCGGCGCAAAAAAAGGCGATGTCTTGGCGGCGGCGCGCATCGCCGCTATTTCCGCCGCTAAAAAAACCGCCGAGTGGATACCGCTATGCCACATTCTCCCGCTGGAATCCGTGCGCGCCGAATTTGTGTTGGACGATAAAAACCGCGCCGTCCTCTGCCGCGCGGAAGTTTCCGCCACGGCAAAAACCGGCGTAGAAATGGAAGCGCTAACCGCCGTGCAAGCCGGGCTGTTGACCGTGTATGACATGCTCAAATCGGCGGACAAGGCAATGCGCATTACCGATATTTGCCTGCTGGAAAAACGCGGGGGAAAAAGCGGCGATTTTGTCCGCAAAAAATAACGGCGGAGAAGGCGGGATTCGAACCCGCGTGCCGGGTCGCCCCGACCATCTGATTTCGAGTCAGCGCCGTTATGACCGCTTCGGTACTTCTCCGTCTGCGTAATTATAAACGCTCATTCGCGTAAATTTGCCGCGTCTTTATTTTTTATGCCGCGCCCACAAATCGGGGCGGCAGTTGCGGGTTAAATCTTCCGCCGCCGTCCGCCGCCATTCGCGCGCCGCCGCGTGGTCGCCGGAAAGTAGCGCGGGCGGCGCTTTGCGGTTTTGCCACACCGCCGGGCGCGTATAACAGGGCGCGTCCAAAAGCCCGCCGGCAAAAGCGTCTTCGTCCGCCGAATCCGCATTTCCCAAAACACCCGGACGATGGCGCAGGACGGATTCCATCAACGCCATCGCCGCCACTTCGCCGCCCGACAAAACATAATCGCCCGCGGAAATGCAGCGCGCGGCGCGCGATTCAACCACTCTTTCGTCCACCCCGCGATAACGCCCGCACAGCAAAATCAAGCCGTCCCGCGCCGCCAATTCCCGCGCCATAGAATCGGAGAGCAATTCCCCGCGCGGCGCGAGATAGACGACTTCGCCGGCGTTGTTTTGTTTTGCCGCATCAACCGCCGCGGCGAGCGGTTCGGCAAGCAGGACCATGCCGCTGCCGCCGCCAAACGGGCGGTCGTCAACCGTCCGCCGTTTGTCTTTGGCGTAATCCCGCGGGTTCCAAAATTCGGCGCGCGCCAAGCCGTTTTGCAATGCCCGCCCGCAAACGCCGTATTGCAAAAACCCGGTAAAAATTTCCGGCAAAACGCTGACAATATCAAACCGCATCACCATTCCCGCCGCCAATGCAGGCGGATAACGCCCGCGCCGCAATCCACTTCGGCAATGTATTCGTCTACAAACGGCGCGAGAATTTCCGCCCCGCCGTCTTCCGGCGCGATGCGCAAAACATCGTGCGCGCCGGTGCGAAGCAGTCCGGCGATTTTTCCCAGCGTTTTGCCGTCTTCCGCCAGCGCGCGCAATCCGATTAAATCGCACCAGTAATATTCGCCGTCCGGCGTTAGCGGCGGCAAGTTTTCGCGCGCAACGGCGATGCCGCCGTTAACCCATTTTTCCGCTTCGCCGCGGTCGTCAACATCTTTTAATTTTGCGGCAAACCGCGCGCCCAAAACGCGGGTTTCTTCCACCTGCACGCCCCGCCATTTTTCGGCGGCGGACAAATCGCAAGTTGCGGGGGCGCACCACCAAAATTGATTATCCAAAAACGAAGCGAAACCGCCGCCAAAAGAAACAATCCGCAACCATCCGCGCGTCCCAAACGGCGCGCCAAAACGCCCAATTAAAATTTTACGGGCGGAATCAGCCGCCTGCGCCGGCGGCGTCATCGGCAGTTTACGCGGTTTTGGAATCGGCGCTTGCGCCGTCCGCATCTTCGGAAGCCGCTACTTTTTTCTCATCCGCAGAATCAGCGGCGGATTCAGGAGCAGCGGAATCGGCGGCGGCGGTTTTGTCGTCCGCCTTTTTGGAATCGGCGGAATCAACAGAATCGGCGGCTTTGCTTTTTTCGGTTTTAGCGGCGGGCTCTTTGTCCGCATCTTTGGCGGTTTTAGAATCCGTGTCTTTGGAATCGGCGTTTGTGCCGTCCGCATCTTTGGAAGCCGCTGCTTTTTTCTCGTCCGCAGAATCAGCGGCGACTTTGGAGGCGGCGGTTTTGGAATCGCCGGCGTTTTCTTTTGCGGCTTTTTTCGGCGCGGCATTTTCCGTTGCGGCGGCGGATTTTTTCGAATCGGCGGTATCGCCGCGGAGTTGCCCGCGCACCAAGCGGGAAACCGTCGGGGACGGAATTGCGCCGATGCCGACCCAGTGTTCAAAGCGCGCCAAATCTATCCGCACGGGCTCGGCTTTACCGGATGCGATCGGATTGGAAAACCCGATGCGCTCCACAAACCGCCCGTTGCGCGGGTTGGCTTTTTCGGCGACCACCACATGGTAAAACGGGCGTTTTTTCGCCCCGCCACGGGCCAAACGAATAACTAACATAACACTCCTGTTTTTGTTGGAATAAGAAATTATACCAGATTTTCGCAAAAATCCCCCCAAACCCCGCCAATTTTTTACCCGCCCGCCCCCTCCGCCGCAACATTTAACCTAAATCTCGTCCCCACGCTCCAGCGTCGGGACGCACTACCGGCGGTGTCCCCGCCGCCCTTCGGCGATTGCCTTTGGCGGTTGCGAATAAATTGGCGCATGCCGAAACCCGCCTAACCCCGCCCCCTTCCTCGTCATTCCCGCGTAGGCGGGAATCCAAAGAGCAAACTGCGACAAATCGGTAAAATCCTGCAATAACGCCCCGCATTTTAGATTCCCGCCTACGCGGGAATGACGGCGGGGAATGTCGGTTTTGAGCGGCTGGCGGTTTGCGCCAAAAAGCGGCAAGACGCCGCCGGTAGTGCATCCCAACGCTGGAGCGTAGGGACGAGGATTATAATTCCGCCGCTAATTTACCGCCATTTTTCCGTAATATTTCTTTAACTTTACGGTTATCTTTAATTTTCTTTGCGATTTTAGGATGCTTTAGTTCTTTCGCGCTAATAAATCGCGTTCCAACATCGCGAAATTCGGCGTAGTCCAACGCCGTCCAGCCATAAGCGCAAACATGGTTAATGCTTGCGTCTTTTTCCAATAATAATCTGACCGCGGCGGGCTGGCACCACTTCGCCGAAATTATTAATGCGGTTTTGCCGGTCACTACGGAAAAATTTATGTTTCCCGCCGCAGGTTTCGCCAGAAGAATTTTCATCGCTTTCGTCCAGCCGCATTCCGCCGCAAGCATAAGTAATGTTCTTCCGTCCCCGCCTTTTTCGTTGTCCGGTTTTTTAACGCTGCGCGCCGCTTCCTCAAATTCCGCATTCTTTCTTTGTTTTTGCAAACTCGCCATTTCACTCCAGAAAGTATCCGGTTTTTGCTTTTTTTCTTTTTGTTCGTTTTTCTTGGAATCCGGATTCGTCGACATTACGCAAGGAAAAGCATTCCGCAACTTTCTCCATTCAATATTAAAATATTCTATTTTTCTTTCCCCTTGCGCAAATATATCGTCTTTCCGGCAAAAGTTAAATGCAATAAGCATTCTTTCTTCGGCACGCGTCTGGTTTTTAACCTTAAAAGAACGTTGGAGGATATGCTCCGCGCCTTTAATAATTCCGGGCATCCGTTTTTTCGGATTAGCGGATCTTCCGATTTTGGTTACGCCGGGCATATCTTTGCGCGTTGCCAAATAAACATAGCCGGATTTATCGGACATTATTAATTCCAAACCCACAGCGGGGTTTGCATCCAGAATGCTACTACTATTAGCCATACTATTGTTAGCGGGATGAATACTTTCCATCCTAAACGCATGATTTGGTCGTAGCGGTAGCGCGGGAAAGTGGCGCGAAACCATAAAAAACAAAATAAACAAAAGGCGATTTTGGCGAATAACCATACCATTCCCGGAATCCATGTGAACGGCGCGATGTTAAACGGCGGATGCCAGCCGCCTAAAAACATGACCGCCGTTAATGCCGAAATTAAAATCATGTTCGCGTATTCCGCCAAAAAGAAAATCGCGAACGCCATGCCCGAATACTCCACATGAAAACCGGCGACGATTTCCGATTCGCCTTCCGCGACATCAAACGGCGCGCGGTTTGTTTCTGCCACGCCCGATATAAAATAGACGATAAACATCGGAAACAGCGGCAGCCAATACCACGACAAAAAAGTCGGACCCGCCTGCGCGCCCACGATTTCCGAAAAGTTTAAACTGCCCGCCGCCATTAAAACCACCACCAGCGCAAAACCCATCGCAATTTCGTAAGAGACGATTTGCGCGGCGCAACGCAAACAACCCAAAAACGCGTATTTGGAATTGGACGCCCAACCCGCGATAATCACGCCGTAAACGCCCATGGAAGTCGCCGCCAAAACAAACAACAAACCGGCGTTGACATCCGCCAGCACAATTTCCGGCGAAAACGGAATTACCGCCCACGCCGCCAGCGCGGCGGTCAGTGAAATCGCCGGGGCGATTAATAATAAAAAGCGGCTGGATTCCGCCGGTAAAATAATTTCTTTTAATAAAAGTTTGAGCGCGTCCGCAATCGGCTGCAATAATCCCATCGGGCCCACGCGGTTCGGTCCGATGCGCAGTTGCATCGCGCCAATCACCCGCCGCTCGGCGTAAGTTAAATACGCCACGCACAGCATTAACGGCGCGACAATTGCCGTGATTTTTGCCAGCGTCTCAAGCAAAATCGCCGCCCACGCGGCATATTCGCCCAACACGGGAAAAAAGAATTGTTGCAGCCAGTCGCGCATTTTAGGCGGCTTCTTCTTGGCTTGCGGGTTTTACCGAAATGCCGGTTCTTCGCAAATTGGGCGGATACGCCAAAATCACGCCGCGCGCCAAGCGGCGGTCGGCAAACGCGCGCGTCTGCCATGTATTTTCCCCGTCTCCGAGCAATACTTCCGCGCCTTCCGCGATGTTGCATTCCGCCAAATCGGCGGGATGAAAAAAAGCGAAAGCGGCGTTTTTGCCTAACGCGGTTAATTGCAATGCGGACGCGCGGCGCGAAAGCATGTCCGAATCGTAAATCGCCGCGCCGCCGGAAAATTCAAATTTGCCCGATTTCGGCGGCGAAAAATCGGCAATCTCCGCGTCTTCCGCCAATACCATCGGCGCGGGCGCGTCCGCTATTTCGTCTTTCATCATGCGGCGGACATCTTCCAAAGTGGAAAAATCAAAACCGGGAATGCCGAGCATCTCCCCCAATACGCGCAATATTTTCCACGCCGGACGCGCTTCGCCGGGCGGCGGGACGGCGGCGGAAAACTCTTGCACCCGCCCTTCGCCGTTAATAAATGTGCCTTCGTTTTCGCCGCCCGCCGCAACCGGCAAAACGACATGCGCTTCTTCCAAACCGCCGGAAAACGCCGCCAACGCGCAGGTAAAACCGGCGCGCGAAAGCATCGCGCGCGCTTGCATCGGCGCGGCAAAATCTTGCGGTTCGCAACCGAGCAACATCGCCGCTTTGAGTCCGGCGCGCTGCATTTCCGCCGCATTCATGCCGCCGTTTTGCGGGCGGACGGCAAGCCGTTGCGCGCCCGCGCCGTTTGCGCCGGACGATAAATCGCCGATAGTTGCGCCGGTGTTTTTTGCCAAAATTTGCATCTGTTGCAAAAGCGCGCCGAAGTTTTCCGCGCCGCGCGCGCCGTCTCCGAATAAAATGCGTTTTTCGCCTTTGGCTTCGTTGAATAGTTGCGCGATTTTTTTCAATTCCAACGCGCCGTCTCCAAAATCAAAAAGCGAATTCGCTTGTTTCGGCGCGAAGTTTAAAATTTCGTTAATCGCGGCAATTTGCGCGGCAAACGCCGAAGGGCGCGCCAATTGTTGCGCCTGCAACGGAACTTGTTCGCCAATATCCGCGGCGGAAACCGCCATCAAGCGGCGGCGTTGTTTGTGAAAATAAGAAGTGTCGCGCAAATCGGGACGGCGTTGCTGTGAGCCGCGGGCGGCGCGGCGAAAATGGGTCGGCAAAAGCGGTTGTTCGCGCGCCGGTTCCGCGCCGACAAATAATACCGCCGAAGAATGCGCCAGCGCGGCGATGCGAAAACCGAATTCGGCGGGCGCTTCAACGGAAAAATCGCGCTGCCGCAAGCGGTCGTCAATATTGCCGCAATTTAACCCTTGCGCGAGTTTGCGCCACAAAAACAATTCTTCGCAAGTCGCGCCGGGACCGGCAAAAAATCCGATAGTTTCGGACGAGTATTTTTTCAATTCCCGCGCCGTTTCGCGCAACGCTTCCTGCCAGCCGCATCCGGTCAGTTGCCGCGAATCGGCGGGACGCATCAGCGGCGCCAGCGCGCGGTCTTTGGCTTCCAACGCCAAATAAGAAAAGCGGTCGCGGTCGGAAATCCAGCATTGGTTAATGTCTTCGCAATCGCGCGGCACAACGCGTTTGATTTGCGCGCCTTTGATTTGCCATGTAATGTTGCTCCCCCAAGAATCGTGCGCCGCCACGCCCGGCTTTGGCGACAATTCCCACGGGCGCGCGGTAAACCGAAACGGCTTGGAAGTCAGCGCCCCGACCGGACAAACATCAATCATATTTCCGGACAATTCGGAATCCACCGTGCGCTCAATAAACGGCATAATTTCGGCGTGTTCGCCCCGCCCCGTCATGCCGAGTTCCATCATCCCGCCGATTTCCCGCCCAAAACGGACGCAGCGGGTGCAATGAATGCAGCGCGTCATATCGGTGGAAACGAGCGGTCCCAGATTTTTTTCAAACACCACGCGCTTTTCTTCGGCGTAGCGCGATTTGGACATGCCGTAGCCCACCGCCAAATCTTGCAGCTGGCATTCGCCGCCTTGGTCGCAAATGGGGCAGTCCAGCGGGTGGTTGATTAATAAAAATTCCATCACGCTGTTTTGCGCTTCTTTGGCTCTCGGCGAATCCAGTTTAACCGACATGCCGTCCAAAGCGACGGTGGCGCAAGCGGGCAGCGGTTTCGGCGATTTTTCCACCTCCACCAAGCACATGCGGCAGTTGGCGGCGACCGACAATTTCGGGTGATAGCAAAAATGGGGGATATACAGCCCCAAATCCGCCGCCACCTGCATAATCGTCGCGCCCTCCTTGGCGCGCGTTTTTTTTCCGTTAATTTCCAGTTGAATGTCCATGAGTATCCCCGTTCCCAAAAAACTGCGGCAACGCCCCCGCCGCCCTCGGATTATACCAGATTGCGCCGCGCCGTTTCATTTTGCCGCCCATTTTTTGGTTTTTTGAGTCCGGGTTTCCAGCCATTTTTCCTGGTTCTCCCGGGTTCGCTTTTCCAAAATTCTGCGGCTTAAATAAGTCATCCCTTTCGCGCCTTTTATAGAATTGCACTCGCGGCAAAGCAGTTGCATATTGCCGTCAACCGATTGCCCGCCGCGTTCCCGCGCGGTGATGTGGTCAAAATCCATCAGCCCAATATCCACTTTTCTGCCTTCCCCGTTTTTGCCGCACGGCGCAACGCATTTCCCGTCTTGCTTTTTATACAAATGCGGTTTAAGAATTCGTTTATCCGTCATTTTCGGCAAATCCGTCCGCTTCGGCGGCGCGCGAAAATGTTCCACGACATCTTCCGGATTTAACAGCGGAATTTCTCCGTGAGTCGTTTTTTGCAAACGCTCAATGACAATTTCCGCCGCTTTTTCGGAAACATCTATGCCAACCCACGAACGCCCCAAATATTCCGCCGCCACCATCGTCGTCGCGCATCCGCAAAACGGGTCCAGCACCAAATCGCCTTTGTTGGAAGACGCTTTGATAATCCGCTCCAAAAGCGCGAGCGGTTTTTGGGTCGGGTAGTCGGTTTTTTCGCTGGAATAAACCGCCTTTGGGATGTCCGCCCACCAATTGGACGGTATTTTCCCTTCTTTGTATTTTTCTTCCCGCCACTCTTTTAAGGTTTTCCCTTCCTTAAGCCATGCATTGCCGCCGTGCGGTCCTTTGCCGGAATACGGAACGCGGATGTCGCTCCGGTTAAAACGCCAACTGCTCCCTTTGGTATACCAAAGGATATTGTCGTAATGGTAAGGAAACCGTTTAATATTGGGCGCAGTCGGAGTCGTATAGCACCATGTAATTTCGCATGCGTATCCGCCGCCCGATTTGCCGCTTTTGGTTTTGCCGCTGCCAAAAATCGCATCCATTAAAAGTTTAACGCCGTGCGACATTACCGGGTCGCAATGGTAATAAATGCTTCCCGCCGGTTTGAGAATGCGCCGCATTTCTACCAGCCGCGCGCCCATGTAAATTAAATACGCTTTCCAGCTGCCGCCGTTGATATACCACAGCGCCTCAATTAAATCCCTCGCTTCCGGATACGCTTCGCTCAAAGCGTATTCTTCGTCCGCATGGATGTCGCCCAGCGTCCAAGTATCTTTAAACGCCGCGTTAACTTTGCGCCCGACTCCGCCGATAGGACGCTCCCAATTTTTTCCGGAATTGAACGGCGGGTCAAGATAAATTAAATCCACGCTCTCGGAATCCATATTCCGCAGCACCGGCAAATTGTCGTGCGTGTAGAGGCGGCGCACCGGCGCGGTTTTTTTCGCTTTTGCCGCCGTTTTAACCATCGCCGAATCCGCCCGGGGCGAGGCATTTTTTGTGTTCAATGTGATAGTCAAATTCTTCGCGGAAGTGTTTGAGAAAACTGCG
>JBPCWY010000154.1:0-7056 GCA_051009035.1 Gammaproteobacteria bacterium | reverse complement strand
GCGTTTCGCCAAAAGCGGTTTGTTTTGGGGAAACGCCGGACGGCGTTTTTTGCGCCGTAAAAATTGCGGGACGCGCGGGAGTGCAATATGACGAACCAAACCGCTTTTGTTTTCCACGAGTTGTATTTGTGGCACAACACCGGACACGCCGCTTTGGAAGCGCCGCCGGGGCTTGCCGTGCAGCCCGATTTGCATGTGGAAAACCCCGAAACCAAACGGCGCATTAAAAACCTTTTGGAAGTCAGCGGGATTTGGGAATCGCTGGATATTATTAAGCCCGAACCCGCCGCCGTTGCCGATATTGCGCGGGCGCACGACCGGGCGTATATCCGGCGCATTCGGCGCATGAGCCGCGCGGGCGGCGGCAACGCCGGCGTTAACGGATACAACGACGCGCCTTTTGGCGCGGGCGGTTACGAAATCGCCCTGCTCGCCGCGGGCGGCGCAATCGCCGCCGCCGAAGCCGTATGCAACGGGCGCGCCGCCAACGCCTACGCCCTTGTCCGCCCGCCCGGACACCATGCCACGCGCGCATCGGGAATGGGTTTTTGCATTTTTAATAACGCCGCCGCCGCGATTCTCCGCTTGCGCGCCGCCTATCCGGAAATGCGAATCGCCCATGTGGATTGGGATGTGCATCACGGCAACGGCAGCCAGGAAATGTTTTACCGCGACCCGGCGGTTTTGACCGTCTCGCTGCACCAGGATAATTGCTACCCGCCGGGCGGCGGCGCGGAAGAAACCGGCGCGGGGGCGGGATTGGGATATAACATGAATATTCCCCTGCCTCCGGGGTGCGGCAACGAAGTATATGCGGCGGCGATGGACGAATTGGTCGTGCCGGCGCTTGCCGCTTACCGCCCCGGCATAATTACCGTATCATCCGGTTTTGACGCCGCCGCCGCCGACCCGCTGGGGCGCATGATGCTCACGCCCGGCGGATTTCGGCGCATGACGCGCTCGCTGGCGGAAGCGGCGCGCGCGTTATGCGGCGGAAAAATCGCCATGTTTCACGAGGGCGGATACTCCGCCGCGTTTGCCCCGTATTGCGGGCTGGCGGTAATGGAAGAATTGTCCGGAGTGCGCACCGCCATTCCCGACCCGTTTGAAGATTACGCCGATATGGGCGGGCAAAAAACGGCGCCCCACCAGCGCGCTTTATTAAACCAATACAAACGCCGTTTTGCCGAAACGCGGCGGCGTTGGAACAAAAAATAAACGGCATGGCGGAAAAAATCTTAATTGAAATCCGGGATGCGGTAAAATCGTATGCGCCGCCTTTGCGCGCGCTGGACGGCGTTTCGCTGGCGGTGCGGGAAAACGAATTTTTTACCCTTCTCGGCCCGTCCGGCTGCGGCAAAACCACATTGCTCGGCATTATCGCCGGTTTTGAATTTCCCGATTCCGGCGCGGTATTATTGGACGGCGCGGACATTACCGGCGCGCCGCCGGAAAAACGCCCGGTCAATACGGTATTTCAGAATTACGCGCTGTTTCCGCACATGACGGTATTGCAAAATGTCGCGTTTGGTTTGGAAATGCGCGGCGCTACGCGCCAAGCGGCGGAAATGGAAGCGCAAAAAACGCTGGAACTTGTCATGCTGGACGGGTTTGGCGCGCGCCGTCCGGCGCAGTTGTCGGGCGGACAACAACAACGGGTTGCGCTGGCGCGCGCGCTGGCAAACCGTCCGCGCGTGTTGTTGTTGGACGAGCCCCTTTCGGCGCTGGATTTTAAACTTCGCAAAGCGATGCGCGCGGAACTTAAAAGATTGCAGCGCGAAACCGGCGTCACTTTTGTTTTTGTAACCCACGACCAGGAAGAAGCGCTGGCGATGTCCGACCGGGTGGCGGTCATGAGCGGCGGACGGGTGCGGCAAACCGGCGCGCCGGAAGAAATATACGAATATCCCGCCGACCGCTTTGTCGCCGATTTTATCGGCGAAGCAAACTTGCTGGTCGGCGAAGCCGCCCCGCATGCGGGCGGCGCGATTGTCCGTCTCAAAAACGGCGCGGCATTAACCGTCCCGGAAAGCGGCGAACTTCGCGGCGCGGTTACTCTGGCAATCCGCCCCGAACGCGTTGTGTTGGAAACCCCGGCGGCGGAAGAAAAAGAAAACCGCATCGCCGGAGAAATTGCGGATGTCGTATATCAGGGCAACACTACGCGCTATCATGTCCGGCTGGACGGCGGCGAAACCGCGGCGGCATTGGAATTTAGCGCGCGCGGCGCGACGGCGCGGTTTGCGCGCGGAAGCCGGGTTTCGGTATTTTTAGACGGCGGCGCATTGCGGGCGTTAAAACCATGCGGCGATTAATTAATTTTAATTTGCCCTGGCCGCTTTCAGCCGGTCCGGCGCTGGTATTTTTGCTGGTCTTCATGCTTTTGCCCGCCGCGTTCATCGGCGCGTATTCGTTTATGGAAGCCGACCCCCACGGCGGCGTCCGCCGCGCGTTTAGCGCGGAAGCTTATACGCGCTTTTTGTTTTCGCGCGACTGGGACGGCAACTTGGCGTTTGACCTTTCGTATCCGGCAATTTTCGCCCGCTCTTTCATTCTTGCGGCGGCGGCGACCGCGCTGTGTTTGGCGGCGGCGTTTCCCGCGGCGTATTTCATCGCCGGACAACCGCCGCACCGGCGCGGTATTTTATTGCTGCTCGTTACGATTCCGTTTTGGGCGAATTTGCTGGTGCGCACATATTGCTGGGTATTAATTTTACGCGACAGCGGGCTCGCCAACAGCTGGCTTTTATCGTGGGGGATGATTTCGTCCCCGCTGCCGCTGATGTATACGGACGGCGCAATATTGGCGGGGCTGGCTTACGCCTATTTGCCGTTTATGGCGCTGCCGATATACGCGGCGCTGGAAAAAACCGACTGGCGGTTAATTAACGCCTCGCGCGATTTATACGCCGGCCATTGGCGGACTTTGCGGCGCATCGTATTTCCGCTGGCGCTCCCCGGCGTCGCCGCGGGTTGTTTGATGGTTTTCATTCCTTCGCTCGGCGCGTTTGTCGCCCCCGACTTGCTCGGCGGCGGAAAAAAATTAATGATTGGAAGTTTAATCCAGCTGCAATTTTCATCTTCGCGCAACTGGCCGTTCGGCGCGGCGAATGCGGTAATTTTACTGGTCTTTGTTTTGTTGCTGCTTTATTTGTGGCGGCGGCGCGGCGGCGCGAAAACATGGTAGGCGCGGGCAAAGCGGCGCGCATGCCCGGTTTTGGCGCGTGGACATGGGTGTTCTACGGTTTTTTATACGCGCCGATTGCAATTTTGGCGGTGTTTTCTTTTAATAGCAGCCGCTCGGCGACGGTATGGAGCGGTTTTAGTTTGGAATGGTACGCGCGCGCTTTCGCCAACGAAAGCATACAACAAGCGGCAATCAACAGCATCATCGTCGCCGTTGCGGCGACTGCGGCGTCTTCCGCGCTGGCGTTGCCCGCCGCGCTGGCGCTGGCGCGCGGGCGCAAGTTTCGCGGCGCGGGCGCGTTTCATGTGCTGCTGCTCGCGCCGCTGATGATTCCGGAAATTGTAACCGCGGTGGCGACATTAACTTTTTTTTCGGCGGCGGGAATCCGCCTCGGATTGTTTAATGTTTTCGCCGCCCATACCGTATTTTGCATTCCGTTCGCGTTTTTGCCAATATGGGCGCGGCTTGCCGGCATGGACGAAAAATTGGAATACGCCGCCCGCGACCTTTACGCCAGCGCATGGCAAACTTTTGCGCGCGTTACTTTGCCGTTGCTGGCGCCGGGAATCGCGGCGGGAGCGATGCTCGCATTCGTTATTTCGCTGGACGATTTTATTATCACCCTCATGGTCGCCGACGCCGGTTCCACTACGCTGCCGGTTTATATTTACGGCATGGTGCGGGTGGGCGCGTCTCCCGAAGTCAATGCCGTGTCTTCCGTTTTGTTGGCGGCGTCTTCCGCCGCGGTTGTCGCGCATCATTTTTTAACGCGCAAAACATGATTTTAAAAATGGTATACTGGCGGGTATGAAAGTTTCCGTTGTGCAGATGGCGTGCGGGGAAAATCCGGCGGACAACCTCGCCAAGGCGGGGGAGTTGGCGCGGCGGGCGGCGGGCGGCGGCGCGCGGATTATTCTTTTGCCCGAGCTTTTTGAGCGCCCTTATTTTTGCAAAACGCAGCGCGCCGAATTTTACGAATGGGCGCAGCCCGCCGCGGAAAATCCGGCGGTGCGCGCGATGCAAAAACTCGCCGCCGAATTGTCCGCCGTGTTGCCGGTCAGTTTTTACGAACGCGCCGGAAATGCGCTGTTTAATTCTTTGGCGGTGATTAATGCGGACGGCGCATTGCTCGGCGTCTACCGCAAATCGCATTTGCCGGACGGACCGGGATATCAGGAAAAATTTTATTTTTCGCCCGGCGATACGGGTTTTCGCGTTTGGGAAACGCAGCACTGCCGCCTTGGCGCGGCGGTTTGCTGGGACCAATGGTTTCCGGAAACGGCGCGCGCGATGGCGTTGTCGGGCGCGGAGCTTTTCGCCTATCCGAGCGCCATCGGAAGCGAGCCGCATTTGGAAGCGGCGGGCGCACCGCACGATTCTTCCGCCCATTGGCAAACCGCAATGCGCGGACACGCCGCGGCAAATATGATTCCGCTCATCGCGGCAAACCGGGTTGGATGCGAATCGCAAACGGACGCTTTCGGGCGCGAAGTCCGCGTGCATTTTTACGGCGAATCATTCATCGCGGACGAATGCGGAAAAATCGTAGCACAAGCGGCGCGCGATGAAGAAGATATTATTTTTGCCGAATTGGATTTTGCCGAAGCGGCAAAACGGCGCGCGGCGTGGGGCGTTTTTCGCGACCGCCGCCCGGAATTATACGGCGCGCTTCTTTCTTTGGACGGGAAACAAAAACATGGACAACTTTAAATTGACGCCGGACAACAACGCGGCGACCGCCGATTACCGCCGTTTGGACGCGGCGCATTATTTGCATCCGTTTACGGACGGCGGCGCGCTCGGCGCGGGCGCGCGGATTATTACGCGCGGCGAAGGCGTTTATTTGTGGGACAGCGACGGCTGCAAATTGCTGGACGGCATGTCCGGATTGTGGTGCGTGAATATGGGCTACGGGCGCGAAGAAATCGCCGGCGCGGTATCGCGGCAGATTCGCGAACTTCCCTATTACAATTCTTTTTTTCAATGCGCGACTCCGCCGGCGATTGAACTTGCGGCAAAGCTTGCGGAAATCGCGCCGGACGGATTTTCGCATGTCTTTTTTACCGGCTCCGGTTCCGAAGCCAACGATACGGTAGTGCGCATGATTCGCCGCTATTGGGAATTGCGCGGCGAACCGCGGCGAAAAATTATTATCTCCCGCAAAAACGCCTACCACGGCAGCACAATCGCGGGCGCGTCTTTGGGCGGCATGGCGCAAATGCACGCGCAGGGCGGGCTTCCCATCCCCGGTATCGTGCATGCAAAACAACCTTATTGGTTTGAAGAAGGACGCAAAACGGACGCAAACGAATTTGGAATATTGGCGGCGCGCGCTGTGGAAGATAAAATCCGCGAAAACGGCGCGGAAAATATCGCGGCGTTTATCGGCGAGCCGGTGCAGGGCGCGGGCGGCGTGATTATCCCGCCCGATTCGTATTGGCCCGAAGTGCGGCGGATTTGCGCCGAATACAATATTCCGATTGTCGCGGACGAAGTGATTTGCGGCTTCGGGCGTTTGGGGCGGTGGTTTGGTTCGGAATATTTTAATATCGGCGCAAAATTAATGCCGGTCGCCAAAGGCATGACTTCCGGCTATTTGCCGATGGGCGGCGTTTTGGTCCACGACGACATCGCGGAAATAATAATAGACAAAGGCGGGGAGTTTGCGCACGGCTTTACTTACAGCGGGCATCCGGTTTGCGCCGCGGCGGCGCTCGCCAATTTGGAATTAATGCAAAAAGAAAACATCGTGGAAAAAGTGCGCGCCGATACCGCGCCCTATTTTCAACAACAATGGCAAACGCTTGCGGCGCATCCGCTGGTCGGCGAAGCGCGCGGCGCGGGAATGATGGCGGCGTTGGAAATTGTCGCCGACAAAGAATCGGGCGCGCGTTTTCCCGCAGAGCGCGGCGCGGGCGCAATCTGCCGCGACAACAGCGCGGCATGCGGATTAGTCATGCGCGCCGTCCGCGACACGATGATAGCCGCCCCGCCGCTGGTAATCACCCGCGCGCAAACGGACGAATTAATAACCAAAGCCGCCGCCGCCTTGGACAAAACGCAAAAAGCGTTAGGGCGTT
The DNA here is from genome assembly GCA_051009035.1 of Gammaproteobacteria bacterium. Taxonomy (GTDB): domain Bacteria; phylum Pseudomonadota; class Gammaproteobacteria; order Tethybacterales; family Persebacteraceae; genus Persebacter. The sequence continues at coordinate 789 of JBPCWY010000154.1, read as the reverse complement.
AATTTTTCTGTTCTCTCTGTTCTCGTCCCTACGCTCCAGCGTTGGGACGAGGAAATATTTACTCCGCCTTATAAGTTTTATTTTTAATCGCCGCCAAACGCCGCTCCGCTTCTTGTTGTGCAGATTTAATTTCATCCGGCGTAAGATATGAATTCCAGTCAGTATCACGCAAGGCGTTAACCGCCTATTCAATTTCGTTTGCTTTGGCAATAGAAACCCAAATATAAGATTCATATTTATTTTCAATAATACCTTTGCCGAAAAAATATGATATCCCTAAATTATATTGCGCTTCCGCATCGCCGTTTTCCGCCAAATTGCGCGTGCATTCCAAACTATCGGGGTTTTGGCAGGGGTGATTATCCGCCAATGCGGCGGAGAACGGAATCATTGCCGCCGCTAAAATTGCGGCGGCAAGAATCAGTATCGTATTTATCAGCGGTAATCTTTGGGGCATAACGGCGTTATTATAAATTCTTGCTATTCCGGCGGTCGTTTCCAAATTTATTGCGGAACGACAAGGCGGGAATGGCGCATATTAATCGGGCGCGTTTTTGGAATCGGCGTTTTTGGAATCAGCGTGGAAACACATTCGCCATATTAATAGGCATGCGCCTATTGTTATTGCCGAGTCGGCTATGTTAAATGCAGGCCAGTGGTGCGCGCCCCAGTGCGCGTCTATGAAATCTATGACATATCCCAGACGCAGGCGGTCGGCTAAATTGCCCGTTGCGCCGCCTAATAATAACGATAACGCCGCCGCGTCCCAAACCGGCGGGCGGCGGCGCA
>JBPCWY010000153.1:0-3625 GCA_051009035.1 Gammaproteobacteria bacterium | reverse complement strand
TGACCTCGGTCGAGCGAATAATCCCGTCGCTGCTCGCGCGGATCACTGCGGTGCATTGACGAGAGCCGGTCAGCCTCATGTGTTCGTGTTCCCAAGTCATGACCTGACGGCCATCTGGCAGTATCGCAGTGTTTGTCGGCGCGCCCCATGCAAATACGAGATCGTTGACATGGTGCCCGTTCCAAGTGGCGGCAACGGATGACCAGCTCGCACAGCCTGCTAACGCAGCTATCAGAATGATTGCTCTCATTTGCCCCTCCTAATTCTGAATAATTGGGGAGCATTTGTCTCAATGTCACGCGGAGAATTGAATGGCACCGCCTAGAGGCATCGGATTGGCTCAAGTTCCAAGCTCTCCGACGCCACAGAGCAGCACACTGACGAGTCTCGGCAATGCGCTGACGGGCACACCGTCATCCATTCCGAACTTCCAGGATAATCCGCTCGGTGCGATCGGGCTGTTGCTGTCCAATTTCGCGGCTGGCGCTCGGGGTCAGACACTCCCGACACAGAGAATCCAGCAACAGAGGCTCCAACAGCAGCAGTTGAATCTCCAGCAATTGCGGGTGAATCTGGATGCAGTCAGGCAGGGCGTGGAGATGTTTATCGGCTTGGACCCGGACGACCCCCGGACAGCAGATGCGATCACCCGGTTCACCGAGCAGTTTGTTCCAGTACTCGGTGAGGGGTTCCGAGAGAGTATGACCGCCGGGTTGGAATTAGCGAGGAACCAGGGCCAGGAGGCCATTGACGGGTTGGTCGAGCATCAGCAACGCATCCAAGGCATTTGCGGTCTGGATCAGAAATGCATCCAGGACGTTGCTGCAAACGCATCTCTGATGAATCAGTTCAACGAGACGGCCGATCAGCAGCGTCTGGGAGGCATCGTGCAGAAGTTTCAGCAGATCGGAGAGATCGTTGGTGACGAGGCGATTGATGCCTTGAAGGCGGATGGATTCACGATTTCTGATTTGTCACAGCTCCCAGCGGGATTTGCATTTACGCCAGAGGAAATCCGCACGATTTCACGGAACGAGCAGATCCAGAATGCGTTGATCCCATTGGGGTTCCAGCCGCCGGATATTGAACGGCTGGCTCTGGAGACGGTGACAACAGAAGGCATCAGGGCCGCATTCAGGCCCACCGACGACGGTCCGCTGACAACGATTGGTAAGCTCAATGCCGACCTGGAAGCTGGTCGCATTACTCCTGAGCAACACTCTGACGCAGTTCTAAAAGCCACAACCATCGTTGGGCGAACTGAACAAGACGTTGGCCTGACACCGTCTGAGGCCGAGGCTGCGGAGGCTGGCGAAGCTGCTCGAACCGAAGCGGCCAACGTTGCGTCCTTTGCAACCTTGTTGGCCGAGTTTGAAAGACTTGGCCCAGGAGTGGCTGGGATTCGCGCTCTCCTTGGCGAGGTTGGGGGAGGGCTTTTGGGCCAGTTGAACGAAGCTGTTGGCGAGGGATTTTCCGAGTTCGTTTCGGGGGCTAGCCCTGAGGAAATTGCATCCATTCGTCAACGCGCTCGGATTTCTGTTGCGCAGCAACTTACGCAAATAACGGGCGAAGAAGGACGGTTCACCGAACAGGAACGTAGAATCGCCGAAGAAGCCAACCGGACGCTCCCGGCGGACGCTTCCTTTGCGCAAATTCGCGGGGCGTTATCAACAGCGGTTCGTTTGGCCTATGTTTCTCGTGATCGGAATGAAATGGTTGCAGGAATCGAGCCGCGATTTGACCTGTCAACTGAGGCGGGCGAAATCACGGCGGCAACTGAACTGCTTGATCTCGGCCTTACGCCGACCGAAGTGTTTAATACAATTGAACAATTGACGTTACAGCGCCGTCTGATAGGAGAATCTGGTGGCAGACGGTGATCTGACGCGGGAGGATGTCAATGAAGTGCTGGAGATGCTCCGGCGCGAAGACCGCACTCGCGATCTTGTTCGGCAACAGCAACTCAGAGAGGTGCGAAGGCAGCTAGGGCATGAAGGCATACCGCAAGATGATGACGACCTTCTTGCGTCCTTTGTCGGGCAGGAATCTCTCGGCGAGCCAACGCCTGATCCGGGTCTGCGTGCTTTTCTCAGCGTGATGGGAGACACATTCCAAGAGCAACAGCTCGCGCTCGCTCAAATTCGACCTGATGCCGAATTGTTCCGCGTGCCAGTTACCGGCGATATCCTCTTTCGCAACAATCCTGATGAGCAGTTTCGGAAGTTGGACGTTGGATTTTTCGAAGCTCTGGGATTGGCGGTGGAGGATGCAGCCGAATTCCACCGAACACGAAGAGGCGATCCGGGCGCCAGAATAGGGCGTGAGATTGAAGCCGATATCGCTGATATTGCAGGAGATATTCCTGAAATCCTCGGCGAGACGGCGACATTGGTACTCTTCCGCCGACCGGGCGCTGGTGTGATGCAAGACATCGTTCGTATGACTCCTGGTGCCGTTGGTGGAGAATTTGCCCAGCAATTCGGCCAGACTCTTGCCGGTACTCAGTTAGAGACATTTGAGCAGCAAAGAAGGCGGGCATTGGGGGCAGGTGCGGAATCAATCATTGGTGGAACGATTGGTGCTGGGATCGGTGGCGCAATCAATATCTTCCGTGGGCGCGGAATCAGCAATGTTCCCTTGGAGGGTGTGGAGGCGATGGCTGCCGCCGAGAGGATCGGCACGCTTCCACTTCTCCCATCACAGGTCAGCGATGTGCCGATCATCAAGTTGCTTGGGCGCCAATCTCAAGCACTGGTTTCACGGATTGGCCGGTATCTGACGGAACAGGAACGGCGAACGACTGCGTCTCTCCGGTCGTTGGTTGATCCGCAGGCGCGGCGACAGTTCATCACTCAGACCGTCAACGCGGTCAATCAGGCCAGTAAGGACATCATCGATCTAACCATTCAGGCTGCCGCTATCACACGGCCACGGTCGTTTCGAGACGCTGGCAGGGCATTGCAGCAGGGCATTGCCCAGTGGTGGCGGACCACAGGCGTTGACGTGGATAATCTCTATCGGACGGCACGGTCGATTGACGAGCCGAGATTCAACGCCTCTCCGGCCATTGCCGAAGCACAGAGACTTGTCGAGGGCATTCAGGCACCAACGATTGCGGGCGATACGATCCGGGCCGGGGAAATCGACCCTCAACTGTTCAACATCGCTCAGCGCATAACGCAGCTTGATCCGACCACGCAGACCGTGGATAGTCTTCGGGCGCTCCGGCAGGAGATTCACGATCTGACCGTACCCGGCATTGAGGGACCTCGTCTCGGAACCGCGCAAGCGCAGGGACTGAAGGGTGCGCTGAATGATGTCCTGAGAAATCCGACGAATAATAACCCAGTGTTCGTACGTGCGTGGGGCGTCGCTGATGAAGCAGCAAGCCGGCGGTTCACGACCCGCGAGCAGGCCGCAATCGTCGATATCACACGCCATCAAAGGCCATCGGTATTGGCGCAGGAGCTGGCAAGGCCCGGACAACTGGATAACCTCGTTATCGTGCGCCAGGCGCTTGAGAGGAAAGCGCCTGAGCACTGGCAGCGATTCACCGAGGCGTTCCGCGCTGATCTGGTCAGTGAACCGGGCAACATCACGGCCCGCTTGGATGCGTTCGATCAAC
>JBPCWY010000152.1:0-7948 GCA_051009035.1 Gammaproteobacteria bacterium | reverse complement strand
ACGATTGCAGCGAAACGCCCGCCCGCCCGTTGCAAAATAATAATACCTGCGTAGATGTATGCCCCGATGACGACCAGTTTCCGCATGAGAAGATGTGCGTCACGGAATGCCCCGACCCTTTGCTTTTGGACGACAAGGGAGACGCCGTTGCCGCCAATAATACTTGCGAGCCGGAATGCCCCCAGGCCCGTCCGGTGGTGCTAAACGGCAAAAGTTGCACGAACACATGCCCCGACGAAACGCCCTTCTTTAACCAGTTGACAAACTCTTGCGTTACCATGGAGAAATGCGAAGATGCTGGACTCTATGCGGACGAAACCGTAATGCCGGCGATTTGCCGTCTGGCGACAGGCCCCAGCGAATGCACGAAGGTTAAGGTCCCCATCTTTAGCATGGAGACGGGGAGATGCATTGACCGGTTGGGATGCCGGGATTCGGGATTGCATTATGATACAGACCAAAGTCCGCCGATTTGCCGCGCACCGACGGGTAAGGAAGATTGCGATCCGAGTATCGCGGAAAATGAAGATGAAGACTACGGCGTATACAATCCCCACCACGAAGACGAATTCGGCGTCGGCCCCCGTTGCGAACCTTTCTATCGACCGGAAGACATCGCCCGTGTTTGCGGCGGACCCGGAACGGGCGTGATTTTGGATACGCCTGGAAATAGAGAATGCCTCAGCATTGCCGACTGCGAATTCATAGGCGGCAGAGAAGATAGCCAGAGGGCGTATTTGTCGGAAAACCTCTGCGAATCAAAAGGCATTCCCTCCCCCGGCGGCAGGCCCACGGTTGAAGGATGCATGGCACTGGGCTTGTTATTTAAACACGACTTCCAAAATCGTCCATCTTGCGTTACGGAAGAGGAATGCCGGGCGAGCGAGGACGCATTTGGCGTGCTTCCCTTTCATGTCAAACCCAATTTTTGTTCCGTCCTTCCGCCGGCTTCCGTCTCCGGCGCAAGCGCCCTGCTAAACGCCTTGCTATACAATCCGGACGAAGAATCCGCCGCGAATGCGCCCGAAGGAAAATTGGGTTTTTGGGAGGGCGAAACGGCGGCGAATAAAAACTTTTCCTTTTCTTTATCCAAAACCGCGGCGCGCGCGGAATACCGCGCAAACTTGCATATTTCGGACAATTTCACCCTCCGCTCCCGCGCCGGATACACCCGCGAAAACAGCGGCGCGCAAACGGCGTATTACCATGCGCGCGCCGACCGCGCCCTTACGCCGCGCGCCGGAATCTACGCCGAATACGCCTACGGACAAACGCATTCGCGGCTTGTCGAAGACGCGCCGCTGGAAGGATTTTCCGCCGGACTAACGGCGCGCCGCCTGTTGCACTCCGGCGATTCTTATTCAATCGGAATAGATTCCCCGCTGGCGCGCAAACGCGCCCAAAACGCGGAATTATCCGCCGCCGCCTTCATCTCGTCCGCCCAAACCGCATTCGGATTAACCATAATCCGCCGCCTGCAAAAAAGAAAAACAAGCGCAGTAATAACCTACCGCCGCCAACTAAAATAGCCCACCGCCCTTTTTCGGCGGTTGCCAATTGCGGCGAAATTACAAGCGGCGAAAAATATCCAAATACCCGCCAAAACCAAAACTTCTCGTCCCTGCGCTCCGGCGTTGGGACGGGAAAATATAGAAAATTCCAATCCTGCGAAAGCAGGATTCATGTGTCTTTTTGCGGCGGCTGGCTGTTTGCCTTCGCCTGATTTTGCCTCAAGGCAAAATACAAAGACGCATGAATCCTGCTTTCGCAGGATTGGCGAAGTAGTGGATTGGCGGAGTCGGAAATTAATCTCCGCGCGCCGCTGTTTTATCTTGCGGTATACTTCGTTTATGACAATGCGTTTGATTGGGCGGGCGGGATGAGCGATGCGGTTTTGTTGCTGCGGCAATTGATTAATTGCAAATCGGTGACGCCCGAACACGGCGGCGCGCTGGATTTGGCGGAAAATTTTTTGCGCGATGCCGGATTTTCGGCGCAACGCCTGCCCGCCGGCGGCGTGGATAATTTGTGGGCGGCGGACGGCGAATCGCCCGCGCTGTTGCTTGCCGGACATGTGGATGTTGTCCCGCCCGGCGATTTGGCGCAATGGGAAAGCCCGCCGTTTGAAGCCGAAGAACGCGGCGGTTTTATCTACGGGCGGGGCGCGGCGGATATGAAATCCGGCGTGGCGGCGCTCTTGTGCGCGGCGCGCGAATTGCGCGGGCGGGGCGTGGCGGTGTTGCTGACTTCGGACGAAGAAGGCGCGGCAATTCACGGCACGCGGCATGTCGCGGAATGGCGCAAACAAAACGGCGGCGCGCAAATCCCTTTTGCCCTGCTTGGCGAGCCGACTTGCGAAAAAGAATTCGGCGATACGATTAAAATCGGGCGGCGCGGTTCGTTAACCGCGCGCATTACCGTCCGCGGCAAACAAACGCACGCCGCCTATCCGCACAAAGGCGATAATCCGATTCATCGTTTGACGGCGGCGTTGCCGGAAATTTTACACCGCGCCGCGGCGGCGGCAAAACTCGGGGAAAACGCCGCAGGCGCAGGCGAAAAAACGGGCGGGGAAGCGGATTTTCCGCCTCTTACGGCGCAAATTGTCATGTTAAAAAGCGGCGTTGCGGATAATGTGATTCCGCCCGCCGCCGCCGCGACGGTAAATTTTCGCTACGCCCCGCCCGATACGCCCGCGCTTTTGCGCCCTTTGGTGGAAGAGCCGTTGCAAAACGCGGCAAGCGGACAATGGGAATGCGAATGGATTCACGGCGCGGCGCCGTTTTTAACCCCGCGCGGCGGCGCATTGGCGGGAGCGTTGCAGGACGCGATTTTTGCGGTTTGCGGGCGGCGGGCGGCGTTTTCTACCGGCGGCGGCACTTCGGACGGGCGTTTTTTGCGGGAAATTTGCGGCGAAATCGCGGAATTTGGCGTCATCAACGAAACAATGCACGCGCCCAACGAGCGGGCGGAATGCGATTCGGTGCGCAAATTGGCGGAAATTTACCGGCGGGCGGGGATGCAATTGCTCGCCGAAAAGGTAAAATTGCGCGCATGAAAACAAAACCGCATGGCTGTTGAACCGCAAATCGGCAAAGTCGCCGGAGTGCGGCGGTGGACGGACAATTTATATTCTATCCGGATTTTCGCCGATTTTGGCGGATTTGAGCCGGGGCAGTTCGCCCGTATCGGTCTCAATATTGAAGGCGAAAATATCATGCGCCCCTATTCTTTCGTCAATGCGCCGGACGAGGCATTTTGCGAATTTTATTACACCATCGTGCCGGACGGACCGCTCACCACCCGCCTGCCGCTGCTCAAAGAAGGGGACGATATTTTATATGTCCCCAAATCCAACGGCTATATGGTGCTTTCCGAAATTCCCAAAGCGCGGCAGCTGTGGATGCTCGCCACCGGCACGGCAATCGGTCCGTTTTTGTCCATCCTCAAAAGCGCCGAAGCGTGGGAGCGTTTTACCGATTTGGCGCTCGTTTATGCCGTCCGGCGGGCGGAAGAATTATCCTACGCCGAAGACATCGCCGCGCTTGTCGCCAAAGGGGGCGGGCGGCTGCGTTATGCGCCGTTTGTGAGCCGCGAAGATACCGATTTTGCCGTCCGCGGGCGCATTCCGGCGGCGGTAGAATCCGGCGTATTGGCGGAGAAAACCGGCATGCCGATTTCGCCCGCCGAGTCGCAGTTTATGATATGCGGCAACCCGCAAATGGTCAAAGACACGGCGGCGGTTTTGCAGGCGGCGGGGCTGGAACGCAACCGGCGGCGCAAACCCGGACACATTACGATGGAAAATTATTGGTAAGGGGTTATAATCCGAAGCCATGAGGATTTTCATCTTTTTTGTAATAGGCGGTTTTTTGGGAGTTATCGCCGGAGCGGGCGGGATGCTTGTCGCGTTTCCGTTCATTTTTCCGCCCGCGCAAGTTAACGAATCGGTCGCCGAAGGCGCCGCCGCCCCGCTCGGCGAATCCCGTTTTCGGGAAGATTCCGCCGGACAAGATTCCGGACACTGGGGGCGCGGCGGGGTTAAATTTTACCGCGCGGCGGACGGCAAAATCCTCGCCGAATTGCAGAAAGATTTTGAAGTCGGGCCGGGTCCGAATTTTTGGCTCTATCTCAACAGCCGCGCGGGAGTGGAAAACGAAAACGATTTTTTGGAAGACGAAGCGCGGGTTAAACTCCAAAAAGTCAAAAGTTTCGCCGGTTCGCAAGTATACGAATTGGACGGCGAAGCGTTTGCCAAAGCGCGCGCATTGACGATTTGGTGCGAAAGTTTCGGGCAATATATTGCGTCCGCCGATTTGCCGGACATTGAACCCGCCGCCCCGGAAGTTGCGCCCGCCGATTCACCGGAGAATCCGTCATGAAAATCCACGAACACCAAGCCAAAGAACTTTTTGCCCGCTACGGCGTTTCCGTCCCGCGCGGGCGGGCGTGTTTTTCGCTCGCCGAAGCGCGCGAAGCCATCGCCGAATTGGGCGGCGCATGCGTCGTCAAAGCGCAAATCCACGCGGGCGGACGCGGGAAAGGCGGCGGCGTCAAAGTCGCCAAAACCGCGGCGGAAGCCGAATCCCACGCCGAAGCAATTTTGGGCATGAACCTCATAACCCCCCAAACCGGCGCGGCGGGCAAACAAGTCAAACGCCTGCTCGTAGAAGAAAGCGCGGACATCGCCGCCGAGTTATATTTCGGCATCATCACCGACCGCGCAAGCCAGCAAGCCGTCCTCATGGCGTCTTCCGAAGGGGGCATGGAAATTGAAGAAGTCGCGGCAAAAACGCCCGAAAAAATCCACAAACTCTACGCCGACCCGGACGGCCGAATCTCCCGCCAAGACGCGCTGGCGCTCGCCGAAAAAATCGGAGTCCCCGAAAAATCCCGCCCCGCGGCGGCGGAATTAATGGAAAATTTATACCGCGCCTATTGGGAAACGGACGCCTCGCTGGCGGAAGTCAACCCGCTGGTGATTACCGGCGGCGGCGATGCGGTTGCGCTGGACGGCAAAATGAATTTTGACGACAACGCACTATTTCGCCATCCGGATATCGCCGCCATGCGCGATTTGGACGAAGAAGACGAAATGGAAATCCGCGCCGCCGAACACGATTTATCCTATATTTCCTTGGACGGCAATATCGGCTGCATGGTTAACGGGGCGGGTTTGGCGATGGCGACGATGGATATTATCAAATTATACGGCGGCGCGCCGGCGAATTTTTTGGATGTCGGCGGCGGCGCAAGCCGCGAAAAAGTCGCGGCGGCGTTTTCGCTGATGCTTTCCAACACGGGCATTCGCGCGATTTTAATCAACATTTTCGGGGGCATCATGCGCTGCGATGTCATCGCCGAAGGCGTCACGGCGGCGGCGAAAGAAATGGAAATCAAAGTCCCGTTAATCGTCCGCCTAGAAGGGACAAATGTAGAGCAAGGCAAAAAGATTTTAGCGGATTCGGGCTTGGCGATAATCCCCGCCGAATCCATGGCGGACGCGGCGGAAAAAGCGGTCAAAGCGGCGGGTTAATGGATATTACAGAAATCAGAAATCGTTTGGACGGCAACCGCGCGGAGATTCGCCAAAAAATGGTTGACGCGGCAAAAAACGCAAGCACCCTATCTTACGGGGATTTATTTTCCCCTTACGGCATGGATATGGGTTATGACAGCCAGCGCGCCCTTGCCGGAACATTTTTGGGGGAAATATGCGCGGAAGAGCACAATGCCGGACGGCATTTGTTGTCGGTGCTTGTAGTGCATGCGGACGACAAAAAGCCCGGAGACGGGTTTTTTGGGCTTGCCGACGAGTTGGGGTTTTCCATCAACAAACGCAGCCCGTCAAACAAAAAAACGGAGTTTTTTGTTAAACAACTCAAACTGGTTTATGATTACTGGGCAAAACATTAAGGACTTTTTATGAGTATTTTAATCAACAAAAACAGCCGCGTGATTACGCAGGGGATTACCGGCAAAACCGGGCGCTTTCATACGCACTACGGCGTGGAATACGCCTGCGGCAAGGCGTGTTATGTTGCGGGGGTGACGCCCGGCAAGGGCGGCGAAACCTGCGAGGGCGTGCCGGTTTTTAATACCGTCGCCGAAGCCAAAGCGCAAACCGGCGCGAATGTTTCGGTAATTTATGTCCCGCCAAAATTCGCCGCCGCCGCCATTATGGAAGCGGTAGACGCCGAATTGGATTTGGCGGTTTGCATTACCGAGGGCATTCCGGTGCGCGATATGGTTGAAACGCGCGCCAAAATGCGCGGCAAAAAAACGCTGCTGGTCGGTCCAAACTGCCCCGGCGTCATCACGCCGGACGAAATCAAAATCGGCATCATGCCCGGCTACATCCACAAAAAAGGCGGAATCGGCATCGTCTCGCGTTCCGGCACGCTAACTTACGAAGCGGTGCATCAGGCGACCCGTTTGGGACTCGGACAATCCACCTGCGTAGGCATCGGCGGCGACCCGGTCAACGGCTTAAAACACCGCGACATTTTAGAATTGTTTGAAAAAGACGGCGAAACCGAAGCGGTGATTATGGTCGGCGAAATCGGCGGCAGCGACGAAGAAGACGCGGCGCGCTGGGCGAAAGAAAATATGAGCAAGCCGGTAGTCGGATTTATCGCCGGAGTCACCGCCCCGCCCGGAAAGCGGATGGGGCATGCGGGCGCGATTATCGCCGGCGGCAAGGGGACGGCGGCGGAAAAAATCGCCGCGCTGGAAGAATGCGGGATTAAGACGACAAAAAACCCGTCCGAAATCGGCGCATTACTGAAATCAGTTTTATAATTCGGCGTTGCAATTTTGGCGCATTTTTGGCAATCCTGCGATTCATGCGCTATAATGGGGCGTCCAAACTTGGAGAAAGAGGGGAATTTCCGTGGCTAAATCCTGCATCCGCCGACAAAACACGCGGGTTTTTCGCGCAAACCGCGCGGGACGGGACGCGCCCGCAATCCAACCCAAAACCCAAACGCGGGCGCAATATCCCGCGCAATCCCTTTTCCCGTTGTTAAAATGAGATTATTTTCGCGTTTCGTCAGCGGTGTAGCGGCGGCGGTATGCGCCGTTTCGGGGACGGTTTCGCCGCAAGCATTCGCCGAAAACGCGGACGGCGCGGTTGCATCCGCCGCGCAATTCGGCGCACAATTCGGCGCGCCGGTTGAAATCGCCTCGCGCATTCCCGCCGGTATTTCCTATTCCGATTATTTAAGATACGGCTACGATGCGGACGAAACCCCCGCCCCGCCGGAAGGACGCGCCGAATTTAACCGCGATATGCCGTTTGCGGCGGGCGAAAAATCCGCCCGCGATTTTATTTTCTTGGGCGCCGCCACATTCGTAGCAATTTCCGCCGTAAAATTAGCCGGCGAATCGGAAGCGGCGGCGCCGGCGCCGACCTGCTCCGGACAACTTTTTGACCGCAGAACCGACCCCGCAAGCACCGAATGCATTGCCCGGGAGATATGCTTCGCCGACAAAGGCGTAATCAGAAACGGCGCTTGCGTAATGAGTGATTGCCCGCCCGGAGAATTCCCGCATAACGGCGATTGCGTTGGCACCTGCCCCAACAATTTTAGTTTGGATACCAACGGCACTTCCGATACTGCCGATGATTCATGCGTTTCTATGTGCGCCCCCAACGAATTTGCACATAAAAAGGTATGCCGGTCCGACTGCCCCTCCGATTTGTTTTTGGACGACCAAGGCGATTCCGATGCTTCCAATAATACATGCGTTGAAGAGTGCATGAGCCCCCGCAACTTCGTCAGCAGCGACCGCAGATGTTTGCCCGGTTGCACCGGCGCCACGCCGCTGGAAAACGGCAAAAACTGCGTTGACATGTGCGACGAAAACCAATTTGAATATGAAAATATATGCCGGACCGACGACTGCCCCTCCGGTTTGTTTTTGGACGACATGGGCGATTCCATTG
>JBPCWY010000151.1:0-13204 GCA_051009035.1 Gammaproteobacteria bacterium | reverse complement strand
TGGGTTCCATTAAAAAGCTCGCCGAAGCGTTGGATACATTTGTAGAGGAGCCGGAGCGTTTGATAGACGGGGCATTTTTGATGCCGGTGGAAGATGTCTTCAGCATCAGCGGTCGCGGCACGGTGGTAACCGGTCGGATAGAGCGCGGTCGGGTAAAAGTGGGAGAAGAGATAGAGATTGTCGGCATCAAAGAGACGACGAAGACGACCTGCACGGGCGTGGAGATGTTTCGGAAATTGCTGGACGACGGGCAGGCGGGCGACAATGTCGGCTTGTTGTTGCGCGGGACGAAGCGCGAAGAAGTAGAGCGCGGGCAAGTGATGGCGAAGCCGGGTAGCATAAATCCGCACAAGAAATTTGAGGCGGAGGTATATGTGTTGTCCAAAGAGGAAGGCGGTCGTCACACGCCGTTTTTCAAGGGGTACAAACCGCAATTTTATTTTCGGACGACGGATGTCACGGGTTCGATGGTATTACCGGAGGGCGTGGAGATGGTGATGCCGGGGGACAACATAGCATTGTCGGCGGAATTAATCACCTCCATAGCGATGGAAGAGGGATTGCGTTTTGCGATACGGGAAGGCGGCCGGACGGTCGGCGCCGGCGTCGTGACGAAGATATTGGAGTAAGACATGGCGGAACGAAAACAACAAACGCAGAAATTCCGAATCCGGTTGACCGGATTTGACCACTGCCTGATTGACGAATCCACGCGGAATATCGTCAACACGGTAAAGCGGACGGGCGCGCAGGTTAGCGGGCCGGTGCCGTTGCCGGTGCGCCGCCGCCGTTACGATTTATTGCGCTCGCCGCACAAGGACAAACGCTCAAGGGAGCAAATTGAAATCCGCGAACATTGCCGGCTAATGGATATTATAGACATTAGCAACAAGGCGACGAGCGCGCTGACAAATTTGGATTTGCCGCCCGGCGTGCATGCCGATATTAAGGTGATGAAAACATGACGCTCGGTTTGGTCGGCGTAAAAGTCGGGATGACGCGCGTGTTTGCCGAAAACGGGGACGCGGTTGCGGTGACCGTCGTGGATGTCGGCGGCTGCCGCATCGCGCAGCAAAAAACCGCCGCAACGGACGGCTATGACGCGGTGCAAATCGCGTTTGGCGCGCGTCCGGCGCACCGCATTAGCAAAGCGCTCAAAGGGCATTTGGCGAAATACGAAGCGGGCGCGGCGCGCGTATTGCGCGAGTTTCGCGACGGCAAAGTTCCCGAAGGCAAAAATACGGGGGACGAAATCGGCGCGGACATATTTTCGGACGGGCAATTTGTGGATGTGTCGGGCGTGTCGCGCGGCAAAGGTTTCGCGGGCGTGATTAAGCGGTGGCATTTTAGTTCCAACCGCGATTCGCACGGCAATTCGCGCTCGCACCGCAAACCCGGCTCTACCGGACAATGCCAAGATCCGGGGCGCGTTTTCCCCGGCAAGAAAATGCCCGGGCGTTTGGGCGGCAAACAACGGACATCGCAAAACTTGCGCGTGGTGCGCGTGGACGAAAAACGCAATTTATTATTAATCGGCGGCGCGGTGCCGGGCTCGCCGGGCGGGCAGGTTATCGTCCGTCCGGCGGTCAAAAACCCGAAGCCGAAACAAATTGCGGCGGATAAAAAAGCGGATGCCAAAGCGGGGAAAAAATCATGAGCGTCAAAGAATTTTCCCGCGAAATTTCCATTAACGCCCCGCGCGTAAAAGTGTGGGCGGCGTTGACGGGCGCGGATATTATGGCGCAATGGGTTACCGTATTTACCGGCGGCGCGCCCGTTATTTTTGCCGGCGATTACAACGCAATCGGCGAAGTCCAATGTTTGGCGGGAGACGGCAGCGGCGACGGCATGATTAACCGCATTGTGGAATACAAAGCGGAAGAAAAAATGGTGTGGGAGCATACCGCCAATTTAATAAAAGGCGAGCGCCAAGAATTTTCCGGCAAAGACGCGGAATGGAAAGGATTGCGCCAATCATTCATATTGAGCGATGAAAAATCCGAAGTGAAATTGTCCCTGACGGTGCAGTTTCCGGATTCTTATGATGATTTTTCCGGCAAGTGGCGGGAAGCGTTGGCGAAAATTAAAGAACTGGCGGAAAAAGCGTAATGGAAATTTCCGTGATGAAATTCGGCGGCGGCGATGCGGGCGTGATTCAAGTTCCCGATTCTTTCGCGGCGCGCGAATATAACAGCGCGCTCGTCCACCAAGTCGTCTGCGCCAATCTCGCCAACGGGCGCGAAGGCAACCGCGCGCAAAAAACGCGCGCCGAAGTTTCGCATACCACGCGCAAACTCTTCCGCCAAAAAGGGTCGGGACGGGCGCGCGGCGGCATGTCGTCCAGTCCGATTCGGCGCGGCGGCGGGCGCGCTTTTCCGGCGCGTCCGGACGAAAATTTCAAACACAAAATACCGCGCCGCATGTTTCGCGCGGCGATGTCGGTGATGTTTTCGCAGCTTCTGCGCGAAGGCAGGGTGGCGGCGGTCAAATCGCTGGAAATGGCGGCGCCCAAAACGCGCGAGTTTGCCGCGAATTTGCGCGCGATGAATATTGACGGTCCGGTGTTGTTGGTGGATACCGAAATTGACAAAAAAATAGAATTGTCGGCGCGCAATTTGCCGGATGTTTGGTATTGCCCGCTGCGCGCGATGCGCCCGTCTTATTTAACCGCGCAAAAAATCGTGATTACCGAGCGCGCCGTTAATTTAATGCAGGAGCAGTGGTCATGAGCGGGGACGGACGTTTGATGAATTTAATATTGTCGCCGGTCATTTCCGAAAAAAGCACGGATTTGGCGGAAAAACGGCGCACCGCGGTGTTTTATGTTTTGCCCGATGCGCGCAAGGACGAAATTCGCCGCGCCGTGGAAAAAATGTTTCAGGTGAAAGTGGAGGCGGTGCGCGTGGCGCGGACGCGCGGCAAAGTCGTGCAGCGTTTGGGACGCTGGGGACGGCGCGCGTCTTCCAAAAAAGCGTTTGTCCGCCTCGCCGAAGGCAACGATATTAACTTCGCGGAGTTGCAATAATGGCGCTCGTCAAATCCAAACCGCGCACGCCCGGGCAACGCGGCATGGTGCGGGTCAAAACGCCCGGGCTGCACAAGGGCAAACCGCATGCGCCGTTGTTGGAAAAAAAGAACAAGACGGCGGGGCGCAACAGCGGCGGGCGGATTACTTCCTGGCACCGCGGCGGGGGACATCGCCGCCGCTACCGCGCGTTGGATTTTAAGCGCGACAAAGACGGCGTGCCGGCGAAAGTGGAGCGGCTGGAATACGACCCGAATCGCAGCGCGCATTTGGCGTTGTTGCTTTACGCGGACGGCGAGCGGCGTTATATTATCGCGCCGCAGGGCATTGCCGCCGGGGATTCGGTGGAAAGCGGGACGGGCGCGCCGATTCGCCCGGGCAACGCCAAACCGCTGTCGGCGATTCCGGTCGGCGTTACCGTGCATTGCATTGAACTCAATCCGGGGCGCGGCGCGCAGTTGGCGCGTTCCGCGGGAATGAGCGCGCAATTTATCGCGCTGGACGGCGATTATGCGATGTTGCGGTTAAAATCCGGCGAGACGCGGCGGGTGCGCGCGGCGTGCCGCGCCGTGATTGGCGCGGTCGGCAACGAAGAACATTTCCTGCGCAAACTCGGCAAAGCCGGGGCGACCCGCTGGCGCGGACGGCGTCCGCATGTGCGGGGCATGGTGATGAACCCGGTAGACCACCCGATGGGCGGCGGCGAAGGGCGGAGCAAATCCAACAAAATTCCGGTGAGCCCGTGGGGACAGCCGGCGAAAGGATACCGGACGCGCAAAAACAAGCGGACGGACAAATGGATTATCGTCAAACGTCATGCGAGGAAGAGATAATGGCGCGTTCCCTTAAAAAAGGCGTGATGGTAGACTACCACCTCGCGGCGAAAGTCACGCGGGCGCAAGAAGCGCGCGACCGCCGCCCGATTAAAACCTGGTCGCGGCGCTCCATGATTACGCCCGATTTTGTCGGCTTGACAATTTCCGTGCATAACGGGCGGCAGCATGTGCCGGTGTTTGTTTCCGAAAACATGGTCGGACACCGCCTCGGCGAGTTTGCGCCAACGCGGACATTTCGCGGGCATCCGACCGGCGACAAATCGGCGAAGAAAGGGGCGATGCGCTAATGGCGGCGATTCGCGCTTTTTCCCGCAACGCGCCGGTATCGCCGCAAAAAGGCCGGCTGGTCGCCGACCAGATTCGCGGCTTGGACGCGGCGCGGGCGTTGGAGACGCTGCAATTTAGCCGCCGCAAAGCGGGCGCGCTGATTAAAAAAGTTCTCAATTCCGCGCTCGCCAATGCCGAAGAAAACGCCAACGCGGACATTGATACGCTGTATGTAAAACGGATTGAAGTTAGCGACGGGATAACGATGAAGCGGGCGCAATTTGGCGCGCGCGGGCGGGTGTCGCGCATTTGCAAACGGCGCAGCCACATTTTAATTGAACTGGCCGAGGCCAAAAAGGGGAAAAACTGACATGGGGCGCAAGATTAATCCGATTGGATTTCGTTTGGCGGTGCGCCGCGATTGGCGCTCGCGCTGGTACGCCAAAGGGCGCGATTTTGCCGCGCTGGTCATCAACGACGCGGAAGTGCGGCGGCACATTGAAAACAAATATCCGCAAGCCAATATTAGCTTGGTGGAGATTGAGCGGAAAGCGATGGGCAATGTCCGCGTGGTGGTTCATACCGGACGCCCGGGCGCGCTGATTGGCAAAAAAGGCGAAGGGATTGAATTGTTGCGCGTGCGGCTGGCGCGCCTTACCGGCGTCAAAGATGTCGGGGTGGATATTAAAGAAGTGGCGCAGCCGGACGCCAACGCCAAACTTATCGCGCTCAATATTGCTTCGCAATTGGAGCGGCGGATTATGTTTCGCCGCGCGATGCGCCGCGCAATGGCGGGGGCGATGCGGCTGGGCGTGGAAGGCGTAAAAATTATGTGCGCCGGGCGGCTCAACGGCATTGAAATTGCGCGCACCGAATGGTATCGGGAAGGGCGCCTGCCGCTACATACTTTGAAAAACGATGTGGATTACGGTTTTGCAACGGCGAAAACAAACATGGGAGTCGTCGGCATTAAAGTTTGGGTATCGCGCGGAGACGGCGGCGCGCGCAAAAAACCGCAATACTTCCCTTCGGAACCGGCGCGCAAAACGGAATATAAACCCGCCGCCGTGAGCGGGGATGCGGAAATTCCGGAAACGAAATCCATGCCGTCCATGGAGCAGGCGCAAGCCGCGCAAGCCATGGAATCTCCCTCCCCCGAGGCAAACGAATCGGGTGCGGCAAAACAGGGCGCGGTAAAACAAGACGCGGTAAAACAAGGCGCGGTAAAACAAGACGAGACGAAACAGGATGCGGCGAAACAAACGGGCGGGCCGGATACGGCGGATAACCCGGACGGCGCGGGCGATAATTTAACGGCGGCGCAATCCCGCGCGGGTAAAGGAGAAGACGATGCTTCAGCCGGCTAAAACCAAATACCGCAAAGTGCAAAAAGGGCGCAATCGCGGCGCGGCGACTAACGGGTTGCATGTGTCGTTTGGCGACTACGGGCTGAAGGCGATAGAAAAAGGGCAGCTGACCGCGCGCCAAATTGAAGCCGCGCGGCGGGCGATTGTCCGCTCCATTAAACGGAGCGGGAAAATTTGGATTCGCGTTTTTCCGGACAAGCCGGTCAGCAAAAAGCCGGTGGAAGTGCGCATGGGCAGCGGCAAGGGCAATCCGGAGTTTTGGTGTTTTGAAGTCAAGCCGGGCAAAATGCTGTATGAAATGGAAGGAGTCGGCGAAGACGCGGCGCGCAAGGCGTTTCGTTTGGGCGCGGCAAAACTTCCGTTTGCGACGCGGTTTGTTTCGCGGCGGGAGGAGTTGCGATGAAGGGGGAATTACGATGAGTCAGGCGCAAAAACGGCGCATAGCATTGCGCGAAAAAGCGCCGGCGGCGTTGCGCGAGGAGCTTTCCGCTTTGCGGCGGGAGCATTTTAATCTGCGCATGCAAAAGGCGATGCAGCAAACTTCCAAGACCAGCGAGTTGCGGCGGGTGCGGCGCGACATCGCGCGGGCGCGGACGATTTTGGCGGAAAAGGAAAGAACATGAACGGCGAAAAAACCGAAAACGCGGCGAAACATAAACGGCGTTTGCGCGGCGTAGTGGTCGGCGCGCGCGCGGACAAAACCGCGCGGGTGCGGATTACGCGGCAAATCAGACACCCGCTTTACGAAAAAACCGTGCGGCGGCGCGGCAGCGTGCAGGCGCATGACGAAGAAAACGCCTGCCAAATCGGCGACGCGGTCGTGCTGGAAGAAACGCCGCGCGTCTCCAAAACAAAATCGTGGCGCGTTGTGGAACGCGCGGGGGCGAAGGAGCGGTCATGATACAAATGCAAACCGTTTTGGATTCGGCGGACAACACGGGCGCCAAAAAACTGCTCTGCATCAAAGTGCTGGGCGGTTCCAAACGGCGCTATGCCAATATCGGCGATTTAATCAAAGTCAGCGTCCGCGAAGCCGCGCCGCGCGGGCGGGTGAAATGCGGCGAAATTTACGAAGCCGTCGTGGTGCGGACGGTGCATGGCGTCCGCCGCCCGGACGGTTCGCGCCTGCGTTTCCAGACCAACGCCGCCGTCCTGCTAAACAACCGCAAAGACCCGTTGGGGACGCGGGTATTCGGGCCGGTTACGCGCGAATTGCGCGGGCGGCAGTTTATGAAAATTGTTTCATTAGCCCCGGAGGTGTTTTAACCCATGAATAAAATCCGAAAAGGCGACGAAGTTATCGTGCTGTGCGGCCGGCAAAAAGGCGGCAAGGGCGTTGTCCGGGAGGTTTTCCCCGATGCGCGGGGGAAGCCGGCGCGCGTGCTGGTGGAGGGTATTAATATGGCGACGCATTACGACCGCCCCGACCCGCAAAACAACCGCCCGGGCGGATTGACCAAGCGCGAAGCGCCGATTCACGCGTCCAATGTCGCGTTGATGGACGACACGAGCGGGCGTCCGGTGCGGGCGAAAATTAACATTGCCGAAAACGGCAAAACGCGGACGCCGTCCGGCAAGGGGGCGTTATGAGCAAGCGCGAAGCGCCCCGTTTACAGCGGCTGTATTACGAAAAAGCCGCGCCCGAAATTATGAAAAAGCGCGGCTACAAAAGCATGCTCGCCGCGCCGCGCCTGCTTAAAATCACGCTCAACATGGGAGTCGGCGAAGCCGCCGCGGACAAAAAGAATTTGCAGTCCGCCGCCGCCGATTTGGAAAAAATCGCCGGCGCAAAACCGGTGCAAACCAAAGCGCGCAAATCCATCGCCGGATTTAAAACCCGCGTGGGTTATCCGCTGGGCTGCAAAGTGACTTTGCGCCGCCGCCGCATGTATGATTTTTTGGACCGCCTCATTACCGTCGCATTGCCGCGCTCGCGCGATTTTCGCGGGTTGCGGGCGCGCTCGTTTGACGGGCGGGGCAATTACAGTTTGGGCGTGGGGGAGCAGATTATCTTCCACGAAATTCAATACGAAGAAGTGGACAAGATGCGCGGATTGGATATTTCCATTTCCACGAGCGCGTCCACCGACGAAGAAGCGCGCGAGTTGCTGCTGGCGCTCGGCGTTCCGATTCAACAATAACGGGGAACACAAATGGCAAAAAAATCCGTAGTCAACCGCAATGCGCGCCGCGCCCGCCTCGCCGCGAAATACCGGGCGCGGCGCGACGAATTGAAAAAAGTTTGGCTGGGCGGCGCGCCCGCCAAAAACAAAGAAGCGGCGTTCGTGATGCTGCAAAAACTGCCGCGCGATTCTTCGCCCGTGCGGTGGCGCAACCGCTGCGCGTTTACCGGACGCCCGCGCGGCGTATACCGGCGGTTTGGGATTTCGCGCACGATGCTGCGCGAAATGATGATGAACGGCGAAGTGCCGGGCGTGGTCAAATCCAGCTGGTAAGGGGGGGATTGATTATGATGACCGACCCGATTGCCGACATGCTGGCGCGAATCAAAAACGCGCAAGCCGTCAACAAAAGCGCGGTTTGCTTTCCCAACAGCAAACTCAAGCGCGGGATTTTGCGCGTGTTGCTCGCCGAAGGATACATCGCGGGATACGCGGAAAGCGAAGACAAACTGAACATTGAAATGACGATTAAGTATTACGCCGGGCGTCCGGTGATTGAACATTTGCGCCGCGTGAGCCGCCCGGGTTTGCGCCGTTATGCGGCGGCAAAAGACATTGCCAGAGTCAAAAACGGGCTCGGCGTTTCGGTCGTTTCCACTTCGCGCGGGTTGATGTCCGACCATCAGGCGCGCGAGGCGGGGTTGGGCGGCGAAGTGCTGTGCGAGGCGGGTTAAGATGTCGCGTTTTATCAAAAAAGCAATTCCCGTGCCGGACGGCGTCAGCGTTGATTTGGGGGCGGGCGGCGACATTACCGCAAAAGGCCCCGCCGGCGAAGTGCGCCGCCGTTTGTTTGACGAGCGCGTGGAAATTAAACGGGAGGGCGAAGCGTTGCGCGTGTCGTGCCGGACGCCGGACGCCGGGGCGGTCGCCGGGACATTTTGGTGCATCCTGCGCAATATGGTGGAAGGCGCGCACCGCGGATTTGAAGTCGCGCTTTTGTTGCAAGGCGTCGGCTACCGCGCGCAGTTGTCCGGCGGCGTGGTTAATTTGCAGCTTGGTTTTTCGCATCCGGTGCATTACAAATTGCCGGAAGGCGTGAGCGCGCAAGCGCCGTCCCAAACCGAGCTTATTCTCAAAAGCGCGGACAAAATGCTGGCGGGGCAGACGGCGGCGGAAATTCGCGGCATGCGCCCGCCCGAACCTTACAAAGGAAAAGGCATCCGCTACCGCGGCGAACAAATCACATTGAAGGAGACGAAGAAAAAATGACCGCAGTGTCCGCCAAAGAATTGCGCCGCAAACGCGGCGCGCAAACCCGCCGCCGGCAAGCCGTGCTGGGCGCGCACCGAATTGTCGCGCGGTTGAGCGGGCGGCATACCTACGCGCAAATTATCTCCCCGGACAGCGCGGTGCTTGCCGCCGCCGCCACATCCCAAAAAGAGTTGCGCGAATCGCTGGACGGCAAATATTCCAATATCGCCGCGGCGGAAGCGGTCGGGCGCAAGCTTGCCGAACAAGCGGCGGGGCTGGATTTGGGGCGGCTGGCGTTTGACCGCGGCGGGCGCAAATATCACGGGCGGATTCGGGCGATGGCGGAATCCATGCGCGCCGCCGGCCTGAAATTTTAACGGAGCATCGGAAATGGCAAAAACGGGCAACAGCAAATCGGACATGATTGAAAAAATGATCGCCGTCAACCGGGTGACCAAAGTGGTGAAAGGCGGGCGCATCATGCGATTTTCGGCGATTATGGTCGTCGGGGACGGGGACGGGCGCGTCGGCATGGGGACGGGCAAGGCGCGCGAAGTTTCGCTGGCGGTGCAAAAAGCGACGGAAAACGCGCGCCGCGCGCTGACCAAAGTCAACATCGTAGATGGCACCGTATACCACGCGGTGACCGGGCGGCACGGCGCGGCGCGGGTGTATATGCAGCCGGCTTCCGAAGGCACGGGGATTATCGCCGGCGGCGCGGTGCGGATGTTGTTTGAGGCGGCGGGCATCCGCGATATTTTGTCAAAAAATATCGGCTCCACGAATAATTACAATGTCTTGCGCGCCGCGCTGGCCGGGTTTGCGGCGATACGCTCCCCGGCGGAAGTTGCGGCGAAGCGCGGGCTGCCGCCGGAAGATATTAAAAAACGGCACTTGCTGATAGGATAAACATATGATGCGTTTGAATACTTTATCTTCCCCGCCCCGCGCAACGCGCAAACGCGTCGGGCGCGGGTCGGGAAGCGGGCACGGCAAAACTTGCGGGCGCGGACACAAAGGACAGCGCTCCCGTTCCGGGGCGCGCCGCGACGGTAATTTTGAAGGCGGGCAAATGCCGCTGCACCGGCGGGTGCCGAAGCGCGGTTTTAATTCGCGCATGGCGCGCCAAACGGCGAATGTGCGGTTGTCGGACATCGCCCGCATCCAGCGCAAAGACGCGGAATTTTCCGAAGTCACGGTCGCCGCGCTGAAACAAAAAGGAATCATTAACAAAAACGCCAAGCGCGCGCGGTTGTTTCATGCGCCGGGCGGGGCGGCGCCTTCGCGCGCCGTTGCGGTTTCGGGCGTTTCCGTTTCCAAAGCGGCGCGCGCCGCGGTAGAAGCGGCGGGCGGCAAAATTAATCTTTAAATGGCGGCGCAAAGCGGACAATTATCGGATTTACGGTCGCGCCTGTTTTTTCTTCTCGGCGCGCTAATCGTATTTCGCATCGGCGCGCATGTGCCGGTGGCGGGCGTGGATTACGAAGCGTTGCAGGCCGTTGTAGGCGGCGGCTACGGCGGCGTTTTGGGATTGCTAAATTTATTTTCGGGCGGCGCATTGGAACGCGCCAGCGTGATGGCGCTCGGCGTTTTTCCTTACATCACCGCGTCCATTATTATGATGCTCGGTTCTTACTCCCTGCCGTTTTTGGAAGAGCTGCGCAAAGAAGGCGAATCGGGGCGGAAAAAAATTAACCAATACACGCGCATATTTACCGTGCCGCTTTCGCTGTTTCAAGCATACGGGTTTTCTATCGGGCTGGAAGCGCTGGGAGTCGTGGAAAATCCGGGCGCGTCTTTTCGCGTCCCCGCGATGATTGGCATGATGGGCGGTTCCATTTTTTTGATGTGGGTGGGCGAACAAATTACCGAACGCGGAATCGGCAACGGCATGTCGCTGCTGATTTTTGCCAGCATCGTTTCCAGCTTGCCCGCCGCATTGGGGCAGATGTTTGAGCTCGCGCGGCTCGGCGTATACGGGCCTTTTACGGTGATTTTCTTTGTCCTGTTTATCACCGGCACATTGGGCGTCGTCGTATTTATAGAGCGCGGGCAGAGGCGGGTATTAATCAACTACGCGCGGCGGCAGATGGGCGGTCGGACGGTCGGCGGGCAGGCGTCTTATTTGCCGTTAAAAGTTAACATGGGCGGCGTGATGCCGGCGATTTTCGCCTATGCGATTATTACATTTCCCACGACAATTTTGGCGCTTAGCGCATCCGGCGGTTCGGTGTGGCTGCGCGATTTGAGCGCGTATCTTCAACAAGGCACGCCGCTGTATTTTTTGCTGCTGGGCGGGACGATTTTCTTTTTTGCGTTTTTCTTCGTGTCGCTGGTGTATAACCCGCGCGAAAATTCGGACATGCTGCGCAAGGGCGGGGCGTTTATTCCGGGCATCCGCCCCGGCGAACAAACCGCAAACCACTTGGAAAAAATCGTCTCGCGTTTAACTCTGGCGGGCGCATGTTATATTACAACCATTTGCGTCGTGCCGGAAATGCTGTTTTCGCAACCCTACGGCGCGGCGATTTTCGGCGGCACTTCTATTTTAATTATGGTCGTCGTTTCCATGGATTTTATGGAGCAGGTGCAGCATTATTTAATGACGCGCCAATACGGCAGTTTGGTCAAAAACATGCCCGGCGGGCGTCCCTAATGGCGGAAGACGACGACAAAATTGAAATTGCCGGGGATGTGGTGGATTTGCTGCCGAACGCCATGTTTCGCATAAAATTGGAAACCGGACATGTGATTTTGGCGCGCGCTTCGGGTAAAATGCGTTTGCGCCATATTCGCGTCCTGCCCGGAGACCGGGTGCGCGTGGAGCTGAGTCAATACGACATCAGCAAAGGGCGCATTGTATACCGCGAAAAATAATCCGCAAAAATAGTTTTCCAACAAGGAGCAAAACCATGAAAGTCCGTTCGTCCGTAAAACGCATTTGCCGCCACTGCCGCATTATCCGCCGCAACGGGCGGGTATGGGTGGTGTGCAAGGACATCCGCCACAAACAACGGCAGGGATAACTTGTCCGGGTCGTATTTCGCCGTCTTTTGGTTTTGGACGGCGTTTCAGTTTTCGGTAGGCCCGTGGTGGATTGCGTATATGCAAACCGCCAAAAATGCAAGCCCGGCGTGGCTTGCGCGCAACATCGGTATTTATATTTTCGCCGGCTGGTTTCCGTTTGTCGCGGCGTCTTCCGGCGCGGCGCGCTTGTTGGGCGAGGCGCATGCGGCGGCGTTGGTCGCTTTGCATTTTGCCGGCGGGGCGTTTATGTTGTATTTGGCGTATAAAACGCTCGCCGCCGCCAAAGCGGGCAAAACGGCGGAATTGCATTTTAATTGGAAGGCGATGACGCTGTTGGTATGGAGCAATCCCAAAGCGTGGCTGGCGATTCCCGCCGGTTCGCTGGCGGCGGATTTTTACGAAACGGAAGCGGCAAACATCGCCGTTTTTATCTTAATCGGCGTGCCGATTTATCTTGCAGCGGCAGTGTTTTGGGCGGCGGTGGCGAAGCAGGGCGCAAAAATTGCGGGCGATAAACGGATGAGTTTTATCAACGCTTTTTTGCTGGCGGGATTTGCCCTGTATTTATTGTGGCAAGGCGCGAAGTTAGCGGCGGAATAATTATTTCTCCCGAAGATTTCAAGGGCGGTTTGCGGCAAAATAAAAAATACTCCCATTCCGGCGAAAGCGGGAATTTTTCCTTCTCGTTTCGCAATTTATTGCGGAATGCGGTTTACTGGTAATTTATTGCCGAAAAGGCGACTACGGCGTAATTTTTCGCTTTTGCCGCAATGAATTGCGGTGGAATGCATTCCCAAATAAATTTGGGAATGAGGGGAAATGAGTTAATGAATGAGGGGAAAATCCGCCATTTTTCCCGAATTTTGCCGAAAGCGGCGTTTTTTTCGGAAGCGGAGTTGCCGCGGATTAATTGCGGATTGAAGCGCATAGCGCGCGGAAATCCTCCCGAAAACGGGGCGGGCGAAAAGAGCGCCGCCGTCCGGTAAAAAAACTCCGATTTTTCCGAAAAAAAAGCGAAAAAAAGGCGCAGTTTTTGGATATTTTTGGAAAACATGTTATAATAAAAAACTGCCATGATACGAATTGCCGGAGTTGTCGTCCCAGAATACAAGCACGCCGAAATCGCGTTGACCGCGATATACGGCATCGGACGGGCGCGGGCGCGCCTGATTTGCCTCCGCGCGGGCGTCGACCCGGCGTTGCGGATGGGCGCGTTGGACGACGGCAAAAAAGAAGTGTTGCGCGCCGAAATCGGCAAATTTGTCATTGAAGGCGATTTGCGCCGCGAAGTTTCCATGAATACCAAAC
>JBPCWY010000150.1:0-3058 GCA_051009035.1 Gammaproteobacteria bacterium | reverse complement strand
CCTTGATGGTGACGAAGTCGCTTTTGCGCACAAAGCCCCGAAGCTTTCCGTACGCGATCGTTCGACGCGGGGTCCCTTCGAGAACGAAGCACGCCTCACCGTCGACGAGCTCCTCACCGAGCAGCTCATGCCGAAGGTCATCGAGATGCGCTCCACCCGCGAGGTCCGCGTAGGTGACGTCCGAGTTCAAGAACGGATCGTCTTGATGCTTCCCCGAGATCGGCCGAACCAGATCCAAATCTGGAAAAAACGCCCATTCGCGATTGCGCTTTCCCCTCGCGGCGTGGATAAGAAACTTCGTTCCGGCCATCGCGCGGGGTGCTTCGAGCGAAACCAGCGCGCGATAGTCGACGCCGTCCCGCTTCAAGGCCAGAGTGAACTTCCTCGTTTTGGTGTCACCGTCTGCTTCGATCTCGAGGGTGAGTGTGGCTTCCACGTCGCGGACCCTGATCTCGGTGTCTTTGACGCGCGCCACAATCGCGCCGGCCGACAGCTGCACGGCCGCGACCGCAGGCAATAGCACCATCATGCGGTTTGTCGCCCACGTTGACACACTCGCCCGCAAAGAATGTACAAAATGCCGAATCCGAAAAGTGCAGCGATCGAAACCCAGACGTCGCCGAGTCCGCGCCCGCGAAGCATCAAATCGTTGAACGCGTTCATCGCCCACGCGGTGGGAAAAATGTGGGCCACTCGCTGAAGCCAATAGGGCTCGATGCTAATGGGCCACCAGCAGCCGCCCACGGCAGCCATGGCAACGACCGCCATCGTACCCATCGGCAAAACAGCTTCGCGACTCGGGGCAAGCGACGCGGCAAGAAGTCCGAACGCAGCGCCGGCAAAAGCGACACCTACCATCACGAGCAACAGCGCCACGAGCGATTGCCCGAGTGAAATCCCGAATGCCACCCAGCCGAACGCGAACAGCAAAACCATCTGCAGGGCACCGACGATGAAACGCGAAATGACCTTTCCAGTCGCCACGTGCCCCGGCGACACGAGACTGGTCGCCATGCGATCGGCCGTTCCCCATTCGCGTTCGTCGAGTATGCCGAGCCCGACCCCGAAGAGCATGCCCAGCAAGAGAAACGTCACACTGAAGCCCGGAACGTTTTGGTCGAACGAATTGAACTCGGTCGGGCCTCCGAAGACGCTCTCTTCTTCGAGGGTCACCGATTTGTCCACGAGCCTGGACGCAAGCTCCGACGAGTCATCGAACAACGCTTCGAAGTCCGCGTCAGAGGCGTGCGTCAACACTTGAACGACAGCGATCCGGGACGCCACTTGGATCGTCACGAGAGCGCCTCGTGCCCGCTCGACGGCGGCGCGGATTTTGAGAACTTCCAGATGCTTGACCGGATCGCTCCACAAGATCAGCTTCGTCGGTTCACCTGCCTGGAACGCGTCGGAGAATCCCTCGGGAATGATGAGCGCTGCGCCAGCGAGCGGTGTGTCCGTCACGAGGCGCCTGGCTTCTGCGCGGTCGACTTCGCGGATCTCGAGCTCGTCGGACAAAGCGAGTGTTTTCACCAGTTCGGACGCGATCGGGCCGGAATCGACGTTTGCGATGGGGAAAACGTGCCGCTCACTCCGGTAGAGGGTCGCCAACGAGAATCCCGCGACCGTCATCACCACAATCGGCGCGAGCACCAGCAAAAGCAGCGCCAACCGATCGCGGATCAACATCTTCAAGTCTTTTATTATCAATACGATAAAAGCGTTCATTCGAAACCGGGTCCAAGGCTGCACGAGTATAGCAGAGGAGTTTCCCAAAATACTTGACAAAAAAGTCTGATTTAGAAAAAATAAGATTAGTGAAGATAACGGCCCAAGAAGAATACGGACTCCGCTGTTTGCTGCAGCTCGCACGGCATGAAGATGCCGACCGTCCTGTCACGGTTCGCGAAGTCGCGCAAAAAGAAGGCTTGTCGACGGCGTACGCTGAAAAACTCCTCTATCAGCTCTCGAAGGCGGACTTGGTGGAATCGATCCGAGGCGTTCGAGGCGGCTTTCGACTCAAAAAACGCGCGGCGGACGTCACGGTGGGAGACGCCGTGCGGGCGCTCGGCAGTTTCTTGACGCACGCGGCGATTTGCCAGCGTTATACGGGAGATGAGTCGAGCTGCGTCCACAACAAGAATGGCGGGCTTCGGCCGGTGTGGAGCACGGTCAACTACCACGTCCAAAAACTCTTGGACAACATGCCTCTCGCGTTGCTGCTTCAAGACGAAAAAGAGGCGCGCAGCCAGATGGTGGATCTGGCGCCCTTCCCCCTCGTAAACACGACAGGTGGTGTCGCATGACGACGAACGTGACCATCGAATACCTCACGCCACTGAGCTTCGAGCTCCTCGAATGGGAGTCGCCGCACGAAGTGGTGGATACGGCGATCGAATCCCCCGCCCCCGATGTACGCACGGAGTCGCAAAACGACCTTGGCTACTTCATGACGATGGCCGGAAGGTTCGAGCTTCTCACTGCGGAAGACGAGCGAGCGATCGGCCACGCACTTTGGGCCTGCCGCCGGCGGCTGCTTCGTTTGATGCGACGCGCGCGGCGGGGCGGTCACTTTCCGGCGCTCGAAACGGCGCACGCGACACGACCCGTCACTGCGTTCACGCGACGGCGTCTTGCTCGGGTGGAGGCCCGCGCCCGTCAACTTTTGAGCGCAGCCGGACACGGACACAACCCCGAGCTCGTGGGGCGTCTCGCCGATACGCTCGACGAGATGGACGCACTTCGTACCGAGCTTGTGGAGCGGAACCTTCGTCTCGTCGTTTGGGTCGCAAAGCGATTCCGAAACCGCGGATTCGATTTCATCGATCTGATCCAGGAAGGAAACCTCGGACTGATGCGCGCGATCGACCGGTTCGACCCGGCGGTCGGCGCTCGGTTCTCCACGTTCGCAACGCATTGGATCCAACAAGGCATTCGTCGCGCGCTGGCGGAAAAAGCGCGCACGATTCGAATTCCTGTCAATCGCATTCCGGAAGCGCGACAAGCGCTAAGCGCGCGAGGTCGTCTCGCCGAGATCTTGAAGCGAGCACCTCGCGCGGAG
>JBPCWY010000149.1:0-2740 GCA_051009035.1 Gammaproteobacteria bacterium | reverse complement strand
AGCACCATCGGCCATCCTGCCACAACCACCCACGGTCGATTGAGCGAATCGGAACGTGCCGCCGCCGGGATCGGCGAAAACTTGATTCGACTATCCGTCGGCTTGGAAACCGTCGCGGATATACAGCGGGATTTGGACCACGGTCTCCGCGGTCTCTACGTAGCGGATGCATCTTGTCGCGTTTGTCAAGAATAGAAACCGAGCCACGACCACCACAAGTAATTGAGCGGGATAAGGACTGCGACTGAGACTATTGCTAGAGGAACTAATATTCTCGCGGCCACACCGTAGGGCGTTTCGGACAATCGCAAAGCGACAATGATCGGGCCTGCGACGTACGGCAGGATCGGTGTGCTCGACCCATTGACGAACAAAGCAAACACCGCTTCGAGGGACCACCCGGTTGCTTCGGCAAGGCCGCCGGCAATGGGCGTCAACACCGGCATGATGCCGCCCATGGTCACGAACATTGACGTAGCCACGGCAACGACGCTGAGACTCATATAGTTTCGAAAGTCTTCACCCGGCGCGATACGCAACGACTCGGTGACAAGGCGTGCGAATCGCTCACCGATTCCGCTATCGGAGACAATGGCACCGACGGCGATGCAACCGCAGACGTAAATCAACGCCGTCAGACTCACCCTGGACTCGAACTCTGCGTCGCTGACAAAGCTTATGCCGGGTAATAAGCAAATTACCGCCGCGGCCATGCAGATCCAGCCCGGGGAGACGCCATGTATCGAATCCGTCATCCACAACAAAAGTGTGACCGCCAACAAACAAAGCATCCACCGACCGCGGCCGTCGAGGGCGGGAACTGAAATCTCGCTATCTGGTTTTGCCACCGTCGCAGGAAACAACCAACAAATCATCAGCGTTGCGATCACCCCTTTAGCGAGGCCGGAAATCGGAAAATGGGTGGCCAGGTAACGCCCGTAGTTGATCGCGTGGTCGTATAGGGTATCGGCAGAACCGAGCAAAATGACGTTTGGTAGATTGGCGGGCAATATGGTCATCGGAACAACATAGGTGCCCACTAGGAGGGCCATCAACAAACCGTGTCCGCCAACGGATCCCTTAGCGAAGCCAACTTCTTTTGCGAACGCTTGAACGATGGGGAGTAGCAGCATGATGCGACCCATGGACGACGGGATGAGAAACCCGAGCACGATACCGCCAACGACGAAGGCCGCGATGATTCCCCGATACGAATGCCCTACCGTCGCAAGGATTCGCGCCGCCAACCAAGTCCCGACCCCGGTATTTTCCGCGGCGGCGCCGAGTACAAATCCGCCGAACACGAGCCAAATCGCGCTCGAATGGAATCCCGAAAACACCAGCGACGGGGGCGCGATGGACAGCACCAGGGCCAGAACAAACAATATGAGCGCGGTGATGTACTCCGGAATGACGGCGGTGGCCCAGAGCCCCACGGCGAAAATCGTCACCGCGGTGGACAGGACCATTTGCCGATCGGACGATGCGCGGGCGACCGCCAGGGCGGCAACGACGGCAACCAGCGCGACCAATGCAATCACTAACCAACGGCGCAACATGCGGCTATTCGAATGGCTCCGGGCTCAAGAGCTTTAGGGACTGTGACAATTCGGTGGCGGGCAGTTTAGTGCATCGCGGAAGGGATAAGGAGAAAAACGAAACCGCTGCCGATCTTGTAACATCGACAGTTCAATCTGGAACAAAGGCTGGACGAGTCATCATGTCCTTAGAAGGTAGCACCGACACCACAACACAACAGATTCCGGACAACAGTCCGGACAATGGTCAGCCCAAGCATCCGGTCCACTGCCCTGGCCTGTGGACCGCGCCTGTAGTGGGGAAAAAATGGGTTTACCGACTCGACGAAGCTGCCATTGGGGACATCGACATTGCGCTCAAGCACGTCGAGCGTAGACACCTCCGAGCACCCGACTTCGGTGCAGCAGACTTCCCACTGGAAGGATTCGGCGATCAAATTCGACACATCATGGACGAACTCGAATTCGGGCGCGGGTTCGTGCTCATTCGCGGCTTTCCGTTTGCACGCTACTCTCAAGAACAAGCCGCGACCGTGTTTTGGGGGCTCAGCAGTCACATGGGCACGCATGTGGCCATCAATGCCAACGGAGACAAGCTAGGTCATGTCAAAGATCTGGGATTGAGCGCAAACGATGTCAAGGTTCGAAATTACCAAACCCGCGAAGCGCTCAACTACCACAATGACAAAAGCGATGTCATCGGTCTTATGTGTATTCATGCCGCCAAGCAGGGTGGTGCCTCGAGCGTTGCAAGCGCACCGGCGATTCACAATGCGATCCTCGAACGACATCCGGAATTGCTCGAACACTTATACCGGCCCATGGCCATCGACAGACGCGGAGAACCCGGCGGACAGGACTTACATGACAAACTCGACTATTACGCGCTGCCGGTGTTTAGCTGGCATCAATCTAATCTCACCACGCGCTACTCGGTGCGCTCCTACTACGACACTGCCCAGCGTTTCGAGGGCGCACCACCCTTGGGCCCCGAAGCGGCCCGCGCACTGGACAAAGTGCTAGCGATTGCGAACGAACCGAACTACCACGTGAACTTCATGCTCGAACCCGGTGATATGCAGTTCATGAACAACTACGCCGTCTTGCATTCGCGCAGCGCCTTCGTCGACCACGACGACATCGAGCGGCGCCGGCACTTGCTACGAGTCTGGCTAGCGGTTCCGAATAGCAGGGAGTTGCCG
>JBPCWY010000148.1:0-2547 GCA_051009035.1 Gammaproteobacteria bacterium | reverse complement strand
CTCAACCTCGAGATCAATCGAATTGTTCGCTACCAGTCCACCAAAATGCTTGGACAGGTTTTTAACCGAGAAGAATGACATCTCACGTGGTCTCCTTTCTGCCGAGGAGGCCGACAAACATGGATTTGATTCGAGGTAGCAAGGTTTCCAGTCCCCCTGGCAGGAACACCAGGAACAGAATGAGGATCAGTCCGAACAACAACGGGCGCCATACCTCCAGCGGTCGTGTCAACTCAAACACCAGTGACATCGAAAATACGCCGATCAACGGACCCCAGAACGTTTTCACACCACCGACAACCACCCAGATTATCAGGTAGACCATCTCGACCATTTCGAAATTATGCGGATCGATAGAGCCGACCTGGTAGGCCAATAGAGAACCTGCGACGCCAGCGAAGAAGCCGGCCACACAGAATAGTATGACGCGATATCGGGCGACGTTGATGCCGATGCTTTCGCACAGCTCGCTATCGGCATAGATCGACTTCCAGACATTGCCAATACGTGAACGGTCAATTCTGAAAAGGACAATCAGCGCAACTACGGCGAAAATCAACGTGAACAGGTAAAAATTCGTGGAATCCCAGAAGTCGACAAAATACCAATCCCCCGGCTGACCCAGTTCCAGTTTCGGAATACCATTGACGCCGCGCGCGCCACCGAAAGGATTGTGAAATTTCAGCCAGACATGGCGAATGAACTCACCCAGCGCAAAAGAGGCAATGAAAAACGCGAAACCGATCGTTCTGGACAACGGCACAGCCAGTAAAAAGCTCACTCCTACCGTGACCAGCGCGGCCAATGGCATTGCCGCATAAAATGGTACACCGAATTTCTTAGCCAGTATCCCGGTTGTGTATGCACCTACTCCCATCAATATGTAGTGACAGAGCGTCCAGTCGCCTGTCGTTGTCATCAAACGATAACTTTGCGCCAATATGACATTGATAAGAAATATGGTTAACAGTTCGAGTCTATAGGCGGAAACAAGCTGCGGAGCAAAACAGAAAACAGCAATGACTATTGCAACAGGAAGCCATAGGAATGAAGAATCAGACTTTAACATTGCCCAGGATTCCCGTTGGTTTGACAATCAGAACAATGGCCATGAACAGAACACCCACCATGGTTGCAGTCACAGAATCGGCCACAGTCGATACAAACGTATGGATGAAGCCAAGAATGAATGCAGCCACAACGGCACCTTCAATACTGGCCATGCCGCCTACGATTACCACGATGAAGGCCGTCACTGCGTAAACATGGCCCATGTAGGGTGTCACCGGTATTATCGGCGCCATCAATGCCCCCCCAACACCGGCAAAACCGGCAGATAGCGCCATCGCCAGCGCAGTCATTCGATTGATGCTGATGCCTTGCAATACCGCCGCTTCAGGGTCCTGAGCACAGGCTCTGAGCGCTTTGCCAGCCTTTACTTTTTTCAGAAAGAACCATAGGGCGGACACCATGAAAACGGTGGCCGGAATGATGACCAGTCGCTGCCAACTCATGGATGCACCCAGAATCTCCACGCTGCCTTTGTAGGGAACAGTCACTGAACGCATCAGGCCCACACCCCATTGCTGCCCCACCAGTACCTGCAGTATGAAACCTGCACCGGCCGTGGCCATGAAGCCTGCCAGAACGTTGCCGCGGGTGGGTCTGAAAATCAGTCGCTCGAAAAGCAGGCCAAGTATTGCGACGATCGGAAACGCGGCAATGACCGCCATCGGAAACGGCAAGCCCAGCAGCGAATACATTACGTAGACTACATAGGCTCCAGCCATGAACAGCTCGCCATGTGCAAAATTTGCCATCTGCATAACACCGAACGCCAACGCCAGGCCAACGGCCACCATGGCGTATATCGAACCCAGCACCAGTGCATTTGAAATTGTTTGAACCAGCGTTTCCAAAACCATCATGACAAACTCTCCGTTTCCACGGTGGATGTATTCCGCATCGGGTACAAAGCAATCGGTAGTACTGTCTGGCGCTGACAGCTGCTGGCAACAACAGCAACGCTACCGGGATAGAGTCTCCTCTGATCCCGATATCGGTTGGCAATGCCTGGTGTTACTGCAACAGACGGCTAGTTCTGGTCGAACATCATGCCCTTGGAGCGAACGTGCGCGATGATCTCCTCCTTGCGTGGTTCAAACCACTCAAAGAAATCGAGTACTTTCTGGACACGTTTGACGCCTTCGCGGTGCTCATTGACCGGAACCGGTGTGGAAATCATGTTGTCGATACCCCACATCTCAGCACCTGTGAAGCGGCCGGCTCCCAGTATCGTATCCACTGATTCCGCTGCCTGAAGTGCCTCGACGACTTTTTCCGCCTCGAACGAACAAGCCAGCTTGACGCCTTCAGCCCAGACTTTGAGCATGATCACGTGATCCCAGTCGATACCGGTGATGCCACGTTTGACATCCTCCGGGCCGCCAGGGCCGTAGCGTTTAATCCAGTCTTCGTAGAACTTGTGCTGTGTAGAACCTTCTCCCCACCACGGATCATCGAACAGCGGGAAGCTGTCAACTGCGC
>JBPCWY010000147.1:0-8247 GCA_051009035.1 Gammaproteobacteria bacterium | reverse complement strand
CAGTTGCGCGGCGAATTGCCGCAAGCGGCGTTATTTTTGGCGGGAGACGGCGGCGGGAGCGCGTCTTTTGCGGCGTCCGGCGCGGGCGGCATCAGCGCGAAAGAATGGATGAACGCGGCGGCAAAAGAAGCAAACGCAAAAGGCGGCGGCAAACCCGCCTACGCCCAAGCCGGCGGCGGCGACACCGACAAAATAAAAGCGGCGTTAAAAGCGGCGCGGGATTTTGCGGCAAACGCAAAATAACCGGCGGCAAAATTAATCCGCCGCTACGCCCGCCGGTTGGTTGGTAATAATCGGTTCGGCGGCGAGGGCGGCGCGCAACGGCAACAAATCGCCGAAACCGCATATTTGCGAAAAAGCATCGTCTATTTCTTTTCGGACGGGGTCGTGCGCCATGCGCGGTATCGGCAAAAAACCTTCGCCTTTGGCGGTTTTGTCAAACAACGCCGCTAATTTCTTTAATTGCGGTTTCGTCAATTCGTCCAAATTAAACACCGGAAGTTCTTTTGCCGCTTTTTGGCTAAACCCGACTTTTGAGCCGTAGGTGGATTGCGCCAAGTTGGCGATTAACAACAAAGACGGCGTGCTGTTTAGCCATAGCGCCAACGCCTTTAATCTTTGTTCAGTTTCGTTATGCAAACTGACCGGCCAATAATGGGACGCTTGCACGGGTTTGGAAACAAGCACGGCTAAACGCCGCATTGTATTAAAACCAAAACTTTGGCATATTGCAATCCGCCCGGCTTTATTCCAAAAAGCGTCCGCCCATTTTTGGTGTTTCGGGAAAGGCACGGTATAGCATTGCGGATTTTCCGCAATGTTTCGGAGGTCTTTTTGGGAAACACCGGCTTTTGTTTTGTAGTGTCCGGGAAAATATCCGGCATATGCAGTGGGAGTCGGGGAAATACGGCAGCGTCTATTTTTAACAGTGCGGTCGTTAAGGTATAAGTCAAGCCGGTGGCTTCCAAAATTAGCCATGTTTTGAAGTTGCGTTAATGGCGCGCGCCCTTTTGCCGCAAAAGGATGCAAACATCCTGTAGCGGAAAAAGTTTCCGCAACCAGCGACAAATACAGATTCGCAAACGATATGCCGCGCCATGCGGATTTTCCATGCCACGGCAAAAAAGCGTATTGTCCGATTATGTTTTCCGCCGTTCCGCCGTTAGCCCGCAAATCGCCGACATCTTCGCCGCTTTTTTGCGCCAGCCGAATCGCCCGCGTTGTTGCATGGGCTTCTTCCGCAGTTTTGGGATTGCGGGATAAAACGGCAAACAACGCTTTTTTGTTCGGCTTGCATCCGTTTTTGCGCTTGCGGGCAATTACGATGCATTCCTGCAAGTTTGTGTTTTCCGAAAAATTGGGGCGGTGTTCTTCGCGGCTGACAATCAACGTTTCCAAGTCAAAATGTTTTTCTATTTTTGCGCGCGCGCCGCTCCATGCTTTTCCCATTCCTACGGCAAAAGTGGACGGCAAAATTAAGGCGATACGCCCGCCTTCTTTAATCTTAAATTCGCGCCGCTCCTGCTGGCACGCCAAAGCGACAAACGCCGCCCCTTGTCCCTTGTCGCCGACAAAACGATGACGCCGCCCCAATTCGCGGATGCGGTTATGGACGGCTTCCCGTTCTATGGGCGGTAAAAAACTGAAAGATTCATGTCCCAATGTGCCGCGTACAAAAGGCGGGTTCATAATGCAAAGGTCCAATAATTCCGGCGCTTCCGCGGCGGAATTTTGTTCTTCCACTTGCCGGTCGCGGTTAAATATCGGAGTCCCTTCCAGCCATTCCAAACTGCCCGCCGCCGCGCCCAGCGAGGTTTTGCCGATAATGGTGCGGTAAATATGCGCCTTGCGAAAATCCACATCGGGCGCCATTAATCCCAGAGTCATGGCGGTTAAATGTCCGGCGGTTTCCAAAACATCATAACCCCAAATAATTTCCTCCAAAAAACTTTTTTGCAGTAAATCCATGAGTTTTGTTTCGGAAAGCCGCCCGCCGATTTTAATGCCGTTAACTTTCGCATCGGCGCGCGAAAAATTATCGCGCATTTGCCAGCACGCCGCCGCCAGCAAAGTTCCGGAGCCGCATGCCGGGTCGGCGATGCGAAATTTTTTAATAAAATCCAAATCCGCCCATTCCTCGTTGGTTCCCCAATCTTCGGAAGGCAACGACAATCCGGCGATGAGAGTCGCCGCCGGAATGGAAGTATAAAACGCGCCGAGCGGTTTGGCGTCCGCCAAAAGCCGGTGGTAAATGCGCCCCATTAAATCCACTCCGTCTTCGGCGATTTGCTCCACTTGTTCAGCGGCGGACAGTAAAACCTCCAAATCGCGTTTGTTAAAACTGCATTTTTCCAATATTTGCAAGGCAACCCTGAAAATAGCGGCGTAATTAATTTCTTCCAAAATATGCCGCCATTCGGATTCCAATTCCGTAACATCTTTCGGGCGGTTTACGTCATCGTGTTTTTTCGCCAATGCTATCTGAAACAGCATTGCGCCGAATAAAATTAATCCGCCCACCCGCGCGGATTGTTCGTATATTGCCTTTTTTTCGCCGCCGTTAGAACTTGCCTGCAAAACATGCGCTATTTTGTGGAGCGTGCCGCGATTGTCGGCATTATATTCGTAAAATGCGTTTATGTGGCTTTCAATTAACTCAACCGCTTCCGCGACTTCGTCTTTTTGCGGGTCAAGAATCGCCGCCGGACGGCGCAACGATTGCGCCAAATCAAAAACCGTTCCGGTTCTTTTGAGTAAATGCCAATCGGCGAGAATGTCGCCGCTTAATGCAAATTCAACCGGCATGTCGTTTCGTATTGCCCGCTCAATATTTTTGGCGAATTCCGGATGATACGACAACGCTCCGACAATTTTCGGCGCAGGTTTCATGGTTTTCCAGCGTTTTTGCGCGGCTTCTACCGCCGCGCCGAAATTATCGTATTTTGCCTCTAAAACGGCATTGTGTGCGGGAATAAAAATATCCAGCAACCGCCCATCGGCGCGTCTGGTGGTTTCCGGGCGCACTTCCATGCCGAGCAGCCGCTCCAAAATTTGGGCGACAATGGCGTTGGCAACTTCTTCGCGGTGCGGCATATTTTTGGTTTCCAAAAAATTGTAAAAACGGGGCGAAACTCTCCCCGCCCGTATTATAATCCCAAAATTAAATATTGCGGAGTGAAACCATGAAAAAAATATTATTCGCCGTTTTGATGTTTGCTTGCGCCGCGGCGCAGGGCGCGCCCAAGGCGGAGTTGTGGGCGTTTTGGGATGCGCATGCGGACGCGGCGGGCGTTTCGCATGATGCTTGGGATTCGTTTTTGGCGCGCTATGTTTCGCCGGGCGGCGGCGTTGCGCGGGTGGATTACGGCGCGGTTTCGGACGCCGACAAAGCCGCGTTGGACGGCTATATTAAAACGCTCGCCGATGCGTCCCCGCGCGCTTTTTCCCGCGATGCGCAGCTGGCGTATTGGATTAATTTATACAACGCGCTGACGGTTAAAACGGTGCTGGATAATTATCCGGTGTCTTCCATTAAAAAAATCTCTTCGGGGTTTTTGCCCACCGGGCCGTGGGACGACAAACTCGTTTCGGCGGAAGGAAAAGAGCTTTCGTTAAACGATATTGAACACCGCATTTTGCGCCCCATTTGGAAAGACGCGCGGTTGCATTACGCGGTGAATTGCGCTTCCATCGGTTGTCCGAATTTGGCGGCGCGCGCTTGGACGGCGGAAAACGCCGAAGAGATGCTGGATGCGGCGGCGGCGGCGTTTATTAACCATCCGCGCGGCGCGGAAGTGCGCGGCGGCGAGTTGCATGTGTCGTCCATTTATGCGTGGTTTGCCGAAGATTTTGGCGGCGAAGACGCGGCAATTATCGCGCATCTTAAACAATACGCCGCGCCGGAATTGCGCGCGCGGCTGGACGGGATTTCCAATATTGCCGGGGACGATTACGACTGGTCGCTCAACGGCAAAGAATAAGCGCGGTTATTCTTCGGCGCGTTTTTGCATTTGCCGCCAATGCGGAAAAAAAAGCGCGGCGCAAAGCAGGGCGGCGATAAACGAATTTGCCAAGCTTCCGGCGGCGTTGTGCCGCTCCGTGGCGATTGCGGCGGCGAAACTTTCCGCCCGCAGGGCGGTTAATTCTTTTTCGTTTTCCGGCAAACGCTGCGCGGCGTTTTCGGCGTCGCGCCCCCAAAGGCGGTCTTCGCGCGCATGCCAGCGGACAAAAGCGCGGTTGGTTTGGTGCGCGCCGTATATTTCGCCGCGCATAAAAAACTCCGGCGCGGCGAGCGACAACGCGCCGTGCGACATATTAATAAGCGAAACAACCCCCGCCGCCGCGCTAAAAAAACACACCGCCGCGGCGTAAATTTGCAGGACGGTTCGTTTGGACATGGATTATTTTTGCATGCCTTCTTCGCGGGCGATGCCGCAGACGCCGGTGCGCGCGGTTTCTACGATATTTTTTTCGCCGACCGCGCGCAAAAACGCGTCCAATTTTTCGCCGTCCCCGGCGACTTGGATAATGTAGGCGGCGGGCGAAACATGGACGATTGCGCCGCGGAAAATATCCGCAAGGCGTTTCATTTCTTCGCGCCGTTCGCTTGTCGCGCGGACTTTCACCAGCATCAATTCGCGTTCTATGTGGCGTTTGTCGGTGATGTCCGTTACCTTGAACACTTCTATCAGCTTGTTGACTTGTTTGGTGATTTGTTCAATCACGCCGTCGTCCCCGGCGGTGACGATGGTCATGCGCGAGAGGGAGGGTTCTTCAGTGGGGGCGACGGAGAGCGATTCAATATTGTAATTGCGCGCCGAAAAAAGCCCGGCAACGCGCGACAACGCGCCCGGTTCGTTTTCCATTAAGATGGCGAGAATGCGGCGCATTACAAATCCTCCGCCAATACCATTTCGGAAAGCCCTTTGCCGGCGGCGACCATCGGGTATACATTTTCGGTTTGGTCGGTGATGAAATCCATAAACACCGCGTCTTTTTTGCGCGCAAATGTTTCGCGCAATGCGCCTTCCACATCCTGCGGGCGGGTGATTTGCACACCCGAATGGCCGTAGCTTTCGGCGAGTTTGACGAAATCGGGCAGCGCGTCCATGTAAGATTCGGCGCGGCGGTCGCCGTGAAAAAATTCCTGCCACTGCCGCACCATTCCCATGTAGCGGTTATTGATGTTGATAATTTTAACCGGCAGGCGGTATTGTTTGCAGGTGGACAATTCCTGCAAACACATCATAATGCTCGCTTCGCCGGTGACGCACGCCACCGCCGCATCCGGATGGGCGATTTGGACGCCGAGCGCCGCGGGCAACCCAAAACCCATCGTCCCCAAACCGCCGGAATTAATCCAGCGGCGCGGCTTGTTAAATTTGTAATACTGCGCCGCCCACATTTGATGCTGCCCGACATCGGAAGTGACGAAGGCGTCGCCTTTGGTAATTTTATACAGCGCTTCAATTACCTGTTGCGGTTTGATGACGCCGGGGGCGGTTTTGTAGCGCAGGCAGTTTTTGGCGCGCCAGCCGTTGACCGTTTTCCACCACGATTCCATGCTTTCGGGGGCGGGCGCGTATTTTCCGATTTGCGCGTTAATTGTTTTCAGCACATCGCCGACATCGCCGACAATCGGCACATCCACCCGCACCCGTTTGGAGATGGAAGACGGGTCTATGTCAATGTGGATGATTTGGCGTTTTTCGCGGGCAAAGTGCGCCGGGTCGCCGATAACGCGGTCGTCAAAACGCGCGCCGATGGCGAGCAGCACATCGCAATATTGCATCGCCATGTTGGCTTCGTAAGTGCCGTGCATGCCGGGCATCCCCAAAAATTGTTTGTCGCCGCCGGGATACCCGCCCAAACCCATCAGCGTCGTCGTCGCCGGACAGCCGAGTTTTTTGACAAAACGCGAAAGTTCCCCGGCGGCGTTGCCGAGGACGACTCCGCCCCCCGCATACACCATTAATTTTTTGGCGTTTTTAATAGTTTGCAGGGCGCGTTTGATTTGCCCCGGATGCCCGCGCGTGACCGGATTATACGAGCGCATCGCGGGGATTTCGCGGGAAGGTTTGTATTCCGCGGTTTGCATCGTAATATCTTTGGGAATATCCACCAGCACCGGTCCGGGACGCCCGCTTTGCGCGATATGAAATGCGCGGCGCAACATCGGCGCGATGTCTTCGGGTTTGTCGACCAGCACATTGTATTTCGTGCAGGAGCGGGTGATGCCGACGGTGTCCGCTTCTTGGAAGGCGTCCTGCCCGATGGCGTGGGACGGCACCTGCCCGGAAACGACGACCAGCGGCACGGAATCCATGTGGGCGGTGGCGATGCCGGTGACGGCGTTGGTGACGCCCGGACCGGAAGTCACCAAGCACACGCCCGGCTTGCCGGTGGCGCGCGCGTAGGCGTCGGCGGCGTGCGCCGCGCATTGTTCGTGGCGGACGAGAATGTGCCGCAACTTCTTTTGCTTAAAAAGCTCGTCGTAGATAAACAGCACCGCCCCGCCGGGGTAGCCGAAAACATGCTCTACTTTGAGCTCGGTAAGCGTTCTGATGACGATTTCCGCGCCGGTAATATTCATTATGTTTTTCCGCAAAAAAGGTATTTTACCGCTATAATCGCCGTTTTTTGCCGTTGGCGGAGATTTTTTGCCGCCTTTTTTTCCATGCCCCCAAAATCCCCCGACAACATTCCCGCCGCCTGCGCCCTGATGGTGCTGGGCGTTTTGCTCGTTGCGGCGATGGACGCAACGGCGAAAGTGCTGTCCGAAACCCTGCCGCTGGCGCAAATTGTGTGGTCGCGCTTTGCCTTTCATTCCGTTTGGCTCGCGCCGGCGGCGTTGTTTTTGGCGGGGCGCGGGGCGTTTGCGGCGCATTTTGGCGCGCGCCAGCTTGCCGGACATGCGGTGCGCGGGCTGCTGATTGCGCTGTCCACGGTGTTTTATTTCGCCGCGATTCGGGACAATCCGATTCCGGACGCGATTGCCATATTTTTCGTGGAGCCGGTTTTTGTGATGTTTTTGGCGGCAATATTTTTGGGGGAAAAATTGCGCCGCCGGAGGATTTTCGCCGGGTTGGCGGCGTTTGCCGGGGTTTTAATCGTCCTGCGTCCGGGCGGCGGACACTACACGCCGGAGATTTTGCTGTCGCTGGCGGCGGGTTTGGCTTTCGCCGGCTACATCATCGCCACAAAAATATCCTCGGTGCGCGGTTCGCCGCTGCTAACGGCGTGGGGGACGGCGCTCGCCGGCATGCTAATCGCCGCGCCGTTTGCTTATGCCGATTGGCGCGCGCCGGACGAGCGGGAATGGATTTTACTGGCGCAAATGGGCGCGCTGGCGGCGGGCGGACATTTGGGAATAACCTACGCCTGCCGTTTTGCGGACGCGTCATTAGTGGCGATGTTTCATTATTCGGAAATCATAGCGGCGGCATTCATCAGTTATTTAATCTTCAACCACATCCCGGACGGCTGGGTATGGGTAGGTTTCGCATTAATCGCGGGCGCAAAAATTTCCGTAACATTTTTGGAGATGCGGGAAAAACGGCGCGGTTGATTTTTGGCGAATTCATGGTATAGTGATTTTAATAACATACTACCAAAAAGGAGAAAATGATGAACAAGTGCGAACTTTTGAAAATAAGCACATGCCATATT
The DNA here is from genome assembly GCA_051009035.1 of Gammaproteobacteria bacterium. Lineage (GTDB taxonomy): Bacteria > Pseudomonadota > Gammaproteobacteria > Tethybacterales > Persebacteraceae > Persebacter. Next base: position 579 of record JBPCWY010000147.1, on the reverse strand, counting down.
TGCAAGGCGTTGGGGTATATGGATATGCCCCATACGGTTGAAGAAAGCAATAAAGGCATTATTTATGCTTGCCAAAGCCATAAACCGAATAATTGGGTTGTCTGGCATGATGACAAGCAATACGGGCATCGCGATTTGTTAAGAATTGCGTATCTGTTTGCAACGCGCCAAAAGCCCAAAGATGTCAAATATGCCAAATACGGGAAGTTTTCCGACAGGCAAATTAAAGGAGCCGATGATAAAATTATGCCGCGTCCGCAATGGAGCAGTATTAATTGGAAGTTTTGGGCTACTTTGGGTTTTGTTCAAGAAAGAATCCCCGTTAGCGGAAAGGGCTCCCGGCCAATAAAATAAAAAAACCATGTCATTCCCGCTTTCGCAGGAATGACATGAGTTTAATTAAATATTTCTTTTTGCATTTTCGCGGGAGTTTCTTGTATAATTTTTTCCGGTAGTAGCAAACGCCGATTGTTGGGCATCATTGTATGCGGCGTTTTTTCTTGTTATTGATTCTGGATTTTTTAAATTTATAAGATTCCTGTTTTTTATTGCGGGAATATTAGGTTATTTAGATTCCCG
>JBPCWY010000146.1:0-7872 GCA_051009035.1 Gammaproteobacteria bacterium | reverse complement strand
GACAACAGCAATTCGGTATATTCATGGTGCGGCGGCGAAAAAATTTCATCGCGCCCGCCCGCTTCTACGATGCGCCCGCGGTGCATTACCGCGACTTCGTCCGCAATCGCGCGGACGATGGATAAATCGTGCGTGATGAAAAAATAACACAGGGATAATTCGTCCTGCAATTTTTGCAACAGGCGCAAAATGCCTTCGGCGACAAGCTGGTCAAGCGCGGAAGTTATTTCATCGCAAATCACCATGCGCGGATTTGCCGCAAGGGCGCGGGCGATGCAAACGCGCTGTTTTTGCCCGCCCGAAAGCTCCGCCGGCAGGCGGTCCAAAAATTGCGCCGCGGGCAATTCAATTTGTTCCAGCAATTCGGCGGCGCGGTCGGCGAGCGCGCTTCCGGACAATCCCAAATAAAACCGCAACGGCCGTCCGATAATGTCGCGGACTTTGTGGCGCGGATTGAGCGCGGTGTCGGGCATTTGGTAAATCATCTGAATATCCTGCAACTGTTTTTTGGAGCGCGCTTCGCAGCGGGCGGGAAGCGGCGCGCCGTCCAACAAAAGCCGCCCGGCGGACGGGGGCAAAAGCCCCGCCAAACAGCGCGCCAAAGTGGATTTGCCCGAACCCGATTCGCCCACAACGGCGAGCGTCCGCCCCGCGTGCAACGGCGCGGAAATATCAAACAACGCCTGTTCTTTTCCGTAATGCGCCGAAACATTTTCCGCCGCCGCCAAAGGCGCGCCGGTTGGCGGGGGTTTTGGCGGTTTGCGAAACTTGCGCACCGCCCACAACGATTTTGTATATTCTTCGCGCGGCGCGGAAAGCATCGCGCGCGCCGTATTTTCTTCCACCAGCCGCCCGTCTTTGAGGACCATGATGCGGTCGGACATTTGCGCGACTACCGCCAAATCGTGCGTGATATAAAGCGCCGCCGTTGCGTATTCGCGGACGATGCCGCGGATTGCCGCCAGCACTTCTATTTGGGTCGTGACATCCAGCGCGGTCGTCGGTTCGTCAAAAACAATTAAATCGGGGCGGCAGGACATCGCCATCGCGGTCATCGCCCGCTGCAACTGCCCGCCCGAAACTTGGTGCGGATACCGAAAACCGATTTCATCGGGCGCGGGCATGCGCAGTTTGCGGTATAAAGCGACGGCGTCCCGTTCCGCTTCGGCGGGGGTTTTAATATTAAAGAGCGCAGCCGATTCGCAGCATTGGCGGATTAACATGTGCGCCGGATTAAAAGACGCCGCCGCCGATTGCGCGACATATGCGATGCGCGCGCCGCGCAGTTTGCGCCGCTCTTCTTCGCCGCAGCGGGTTAAATCCATGCCGTCAAAAATAATTTCGCCCCCGCAAATGCGGCAGCCGTCCCGCGCAAAACCCATCGCGGCGAGTCCCAAAGTGGATTTACCCGCGCCCGATTCGCCGATTAATCCGACAACTTCGCCGCGCCGCAAAGTCAAATCCACGCCGCGCACAATCGGAATATAATTTTCGGAATCGCCGCCCCGCCCTTCAATTTCCACGCCGCGCATTTGCAGCAACGGCGCGCCTTTTGCGGATTCGGTTTCGGATGAAAAACCGGAGTTCATCTTATTTGCAAAACTAAAATATCAATAATGCGCGGCGCGGCGATAAACGCCGTTTGCGTTTTTTGCGGCAAGCGCGCGCCTTTGGCAAAAATCCGTTTTACCGCATTCTCCGAAGCGGACAAAACCGGGCGGGGAATCCGTTTTGTACTACGGGCGAAAACGGCGGGAATGGAATCCAAAATAAACGCCGGCGCAAAAACGGGGAATGTTTTTTTGGAAAATATTTTTGCGGCGAATATTTTTACGGACGCGGTTTTTATCATTTTTTTAATCCGCTGGATAAATGCAAAAACCAATCTACGACAAAGTTTACCGCGACGGTTAACAAGGCAATCGCGCCCGCCGGCAACAGCGGCGTGATGTCGCCGAAAGTAATCAGAGTCGCGTTTTCGCGCACCATGCCGCCCCAATCGGCGAGCGGCGGCTGCAAACCCAAACCCAAAAAAGACAGCGCGCTGATAAACAAAAAAATAAAAACAAAACGCAGCCCGAACTCGGCAATGAGCGGCGGCGCGGCGTTGGGTAAAATTTCCCGCCCCGCAATCCACCGCAAACTCTCGCCGCGCAAACGCGCCGCTTCTACATAATCCATCACCGCAATATTCATCGCCGCCGCGCGGGCGATGCGGTATACCGGAAAAGTTTGTATCAGCGCGATAACAAAAACCAATTCTACGATTCCCGTGCCGACAATTGTCAGCATCAACAGCGCAAAAATTAACGACGGCACGGACATGCCCAAATCCACCGCGCGGCTCAAAATTTGGTCGGTCAAACCGCCCCGCGCCGCCGCCCACAACCCGCCCGCAACGCCCGCCAAAAACGCCAGCGCGGTCGTGATAAACGCGATGCCCACCGTGTTGCGCGCGCCGTATATCATGCGCGTTAGCATGTCGCGCCCCAAACTGTCCGTGCCGAAAACATGCCCGCCGCCCCACGGCTCAAACTCCGCGCCGACAATTTCGGTTTCGGAAAACGGCGCAAGCGCGGGGCCGAATATCGCCGCAAACAAATACGCGGCAATCACCGCCATGCCGAATTTTGCCGAAAACGGCGCGCTCATCGCGGATGCAACAGGCGCGGGTTGCTGGCGATGGAGATGATGTCGGCGAGCAGGTTCAGCAAAATATACACCGAAGCAAAAATCAAACTCGTCGCCTGCACCACCGGAATATCGCGCTTGGAAACCGAATCCACCATCAGCTGCCCCAGCCCCGGATACACAAAAACGACTTCTACAACCACAACGCCGACCACCAAATACGCGAGGTTGACCGCGATGACATTAACAATCGGCGCGGCGGCGTTGGGCAGCGCGTGGACGAGAATAATGCGCGCGGCGCGCAGTCCTTTCAACCGCGCCATTTCAATATAAGGCGAAGCGAGCAGGTTGATAATCGCGGCGCGGGTCATGCGCATCATGTGCGCGACAACAACCAAAGTCAAAGTTATCGCCGGTAAAAATGTTTTGTATAATTTTTCGCCCAGCGGCGCGCCGGGGTGGATGTTGGACAAACTCGGAAAAACGCCCCAATGGACGGAAAACGCCAGCACCAATAAATATGCGACAAAAAATTCGGGAAGCGAAATCGCCGACAACGCCCCGGCGTTTGCCGCGCGGTCAAACCATGTATTCCGCCAAAGCGCCGCGGCGATTCCCAATACCAACGCCAGCGGCACGGCAATTAACGCCGCATATCCCGCCAAAAACAAAGTATTCCCCAGCCGCCCGGCGACAAGCTCCGCAACCGGACGCCCGTTTGCCAGCGAGTTGCCGAAATCGCCGCGCAACGCGCCGCCGCTCCATTCCAAAAAACGCGTCAATGGCGGCTTGTCCAAACCCAATTCGCGGCGAAACGCGGCGACCGTGTCGGGAGTTGCGCTCTGTCCCAATACTTCTTCCGCCAAATCGCCGGGGAGCAACTCCACAACCGAAAAAATAAACGCGGCAAGAACGGCAAGCGTAAGAAACCCGAGTCCCAGCCGCTTGCCGAGTATTTTTAATAGCACGGCGTTCATGCCCGCCCTTCCGCCAGCCGCGCGTTTTTGATTTCCGCCGCAATTTGCGCCGCCATCGGGGCGATATTTTTGGCGACAATGCGGACGCCTTCCGCGTTGGGATGAATGTCGTCTCCGGGCAAATGCAAAAACGGGTTTAGTAAAACGCCTTCCAAAAAAAACGGATACAACGGCACATTATTTTCGTCCCGCAATTGTTCAAATATTTCCGCATAACGCATGCGCTCCGCCGCGGAAACGCCCGCGGGCGCATGCGTGCCGGCAAGCAAAACGCGGGCGCCCGCGCGTTTGATGCGGGTAATCAGCGCGGATAAATTATTTTTCACCGAATCCGCGCTTTTGCCGTAATACAAATCATTGTAGCCGAATTCCAAAATCACAATATCGGGAATGTCCGCCAGCATGCCGTCCGCCCGCTTCAACCCGTCCGCCGAAGTATCCCCGGAAACCGCGGCGCAAACCACTTTTGCCGGAACATTCGCCGCGTCCAATTCTTTTTGCAAAGCCGGAGAAAAACCGCTGCCGCCGTCCAATCCGAATCCGGCGGACAAACTGTCGCCAAAAACGGCGACTTTTAGCAAACCGCCGCCCGCCGCACCGGCATCGGATTTTGCGGGCGAAAAATCATGCAAACCACCACCTTTCGGTATTTTTGAATCCGTCCCCGTCCCAATTAATGGCGATGTTGCCGTCGTTCGCCACTTTTTTGTTGTGCGCCGAAACATAATTTGCATACATCATCACCGGCACGCCCCCTTCGTCGCGGACGATGCTTTGCATTTCCGTATACAATTCGCGCCGTTTGGAATCGTTGAGCTCGGCGCGCGCTTCTACGAGCAGTTTGTTAAACTTGTTGTGCGACCAGTAGGAATCGTTCCACTCCGCGCCTTTGGAATAGGCGACGGTAAACATCAAATCCTCGGTCGGACGCCCGCCCCAAAAACACATGCTCCAATCTTTCCGCAACCATACATTGGACCAGTAGCCGTCGTTCGGTTCGCGCACGACTTCAATGTCAATGCCGCATTTTTTCGCGCTTTCGGACCACAGAGTCGCGGCGTCCACCGCGCCTTCGTAAGCCGCATCCGCCGCACTGAGCTTGACGGAAAGCGAATCCAAACCCGCTTTTTTGAGGTGGAATTTTGCTTTGTCCGGGTCGTATTTGCGCTGTTCCAATTCGGAGGCAAAATAGCGGTTGGCGGGCGTAATCGGCGTATCGTTGCCGGGAGAGCCGTGTCCGCGCAGGACTTTTTGCACGAGTTCTTCGCGGTCTACGGCGTATTTTAGGGCGAGCCGCACATCGTTATTGTCAAACGGCGCGTTGGTCGTAATCATCGGCGCGGTGTAATGCTGGGTGCCGGCGACATCCAAAATATCCACATCGGAATTGCGCTTGAGCAGGTGGATGGTTTTCAAATCGCAGCGGTTCATCGCGTCAATTTCGCCGGTCGTCAGCGCGTTTGTGCGCGCCGCGACGTCGGCGATACCGAGCCAGCGGACTTCGTCAAAATGCCCCCGCCCTTCTTTCCAATAATTCGGATTGCGGACTCCGTGCGCGCGCACGCCGGGTTCAAAATCTTTTAATACATATGCGCCCGCGCCGACTCCCGATTGCCAATCCATTGACCCGTCTTCGTTGCCCGGACAAATCGGAATGTGGTAATCGGCGAGCAAAAACGGAAAATCCGCGTTGCCCGATTCCAGCGTAAAGACGACATAATCGCCGTCAATCGTAATGTCTTTCGTGCTGGCAAAATACGGTTTGGACGCCGATGTAGAATCTTCCCCGCGGTGGTGGTTCATGGAAGCAACAATGTCTTTCGGCGCAATCGTCCGCCCGTTGTGAAATTCAATATCGCGGCGGATTTTAAACCGCCAAGTTTTTCCGCCGTCCGCGGCTTCCCAGCTTTCGGCAATCGCCGGAATAATTTCGCTCTTGTAGTTAATTTCGGTCAACTCGCCCCGAATCGCGGACGACACCGATTGCATAAAGAAATCGGTAATTCCGCCCGGGTCCAAAGTATCGGTCGTGGAACCGCCCGCCAATCCGTAGCGAAAAACGCCGCCGCTTTTCGGCGTTTGCGCCAACGCCGAACCGGCAAACAACCCGCCCGCCAGCGGTGCGGCGATGCCGAGCAATCCGGCGCGGCGCATAAATTCACGCCGCGGCAAATGCGCGCTTTCGGCGACAAACTTCTGTATTTCCGTGTTTTTCATTTCTTCTCCTTAGTATGTTTTAAGAAACTGCTTTTTTGAGTATAACACATTTCCCCAAAATCCAAGAAAAAGTTTATCCAAAAATTACGCCGCTTAAAATTACTTAATAAGCGAAAAATTAAATCCCGTTTTTCTTATGGTAAAAACGGAAACTTAAAATCCCGCCATTCCCGCGAAGGCGGGAATCCAAAAAGTTAACTGCGGCGAATGGATAAAATTGCAAGGCAAAATCGGGCATTTTAGATTCCCGCCTGCGCGGGAATGACGGCGCGAAAAAGCATGTTTTTTCGCCCTGCCCTTTTTTCCTGCTGAAATAAATTTCGGCACGAAAAAAAACATCGCCATTCCCGCGAAAGCGGGAATCCAAAAAGTTAACTGCGGCGAATGAGTAAAATTGCAAGACAAAATCCGGGCATTTTAGATTCCCGCCTGCGCAGGAATGACGGCGGGAAAAAGCATGTTTTTCGCCTTGCCCTTTTTTTCCTGTTGAAATAAATTTCGGCACGGAAAAAACATCGCCATTCCCGCGAAGATGCGTAAACGGAAATGGAAAATATCGGGTTTCGCTACAATGAAAAAAAATTATCCGGCGGACGGCGTTGCGGAAATGCGGTCGTATACCGCCAGCGCGTTTCCGCCCATGACATCGTCCCGCCATCCTTCGGGGAATTGGACGGCGGAAATATCGTCCTGGTCCCAATGCGGATAATCGGACGCAAACATCAGCGTCCGGCGTCCGTCCATGCCTTCCAAACACGCCCACAAATGATTAATATCGGACGGCTGCTCCAGCGGCTGGGTCGTGGCGCGGATATGTTCGCGAAAATATTCCGAAGGCGGTTTTTTCACCCACGGCGTTTCTTTGCGCAACGCTTTCCAATCGGCGTCCAAACGCCACAGCAACGGCGCCATCCACGCGATGCCGCATTCCACGATAATAAATTTCAATCCGGGAAATTTTCCAAAAACGCCGTTCATAATCATGCTTAACATGTGCGTTTGCGCCGGCTGGCATTGCAATACATGATGCTCAATAAAATACCGTGGCGCGCCGTTGGCATGCGGCGCGGTATTAATCCCGCCGTTGCCGCCGACATGAATCGCAAACGGCATGCCCGTATCGGCGCACGCTTCGTAAATCGGATGATAAAACGGGTCGCCGTAAGGCAGCGTGGAACAACTGGACGCAACCGCCTGCACAAAACGCGGATTTTTTCCCAACCGGCGAATCTCCGCCGCCGCCGCGGGCGGGTCTTGCGGCGCGATAATTACGGAGCCGTAAAGCCGCGAATCCCGCGCCAGCCAGCGTTCCGCAAGCCAGTCGTTATGCGCCGCCGCCAACGCCGCCGCATAATGCCCGTTGCCCAAAGTGGAAACTTCCAGCGGCTCGTCGCCGATAAGCACCGCCGCCCCGATGCCGTTCGGGTCAAGATGCCGGTCGCGCATCAATTCATAATGCCCGTCTTCGCCTTGCGGATTAATATCGGCGCGCTTAAAATCTTCGGGGTGCATCCAAGCGCGATGCCCGTGCGGAAAAGACCCGCGCGTCCCCGTCCGCTCGCCGCGCAAAAAACAATCCTTCCACCACCCGCGCAAATAAGGCAGCAGCACATCGGAAGAACTCCAAAAATTATGGCAATCGCAATCAACAATCATGCGCGTATTATGCATTAAATTAAAGGAAAAATCCCCAAAAAAAATTATTTTTTTCACCCCGCGCAAACGCCGTTTTTAAAACAGCGCAACGCCCGCCGCCGCAAAAACTATTTTACCGCCGATTTATCCCGCAACCTCTCCGCGCCGTCATTTCCGCGAAGGGCTTGCCCCTGCGAAGGCAGGGGCGGGAATCCAAAAAATTAACTCCGGCGAATGGGTAAAATTGCAAGGCAAAACCGGGCATTTTAGATTCCCGCCTCCGCGGGAATGACGGCGGGAAACCGCCCCGCCGCATTCCGAAAACCGGACGGGAAGCTTGGGCGGTTTTCATGTTATAATACCGGCGGCGTTTTATTTGGGATTTATCCCCACAAACGAAACTATGAAAAAA
>JBPCWY010000145.1:0-9771 GCA_051009035.1 Gammaproteobacteria bacterium | reverse complement strand
TTCGCAGGGATAACGAAAGCGGGAAGGTTGGCGCGATTAATCCAAAACCGCGATTAATGCGTAATACGAAACGCAATTATTTTCCCGCAATTATTCCTTGCGCGCGCCGCATAATTCGGCGAGTTTTAATCTTTGGATTTTGCCCGACGGGCCTTTAGGGAGGGACGGCAAAAAATGAATGCGGCGCGGCGTTTTAAATTTTCCCACCGCTTTTTCGCATGCGGCGAGCAACTTCGCTTCGTCTTGGGCGAAAGATTCCGCCACCGCCGCCGCTTCAACTTGCTGCCCGTATACTTCGCAGGGAACGCCGAAAGCGGCGGCTTCTACAACGCCCGGCGCGGCATAAAGCGCGTCGTCTATTTCGCGCGGCGCGATATTTTCACCGCCTTTGATAATCAATTCCTTTGTCCGTCCGGTTACAAAAACATATCCGTCCGCGTCCATCCGCCCCAAATCGCCGGTCATAAACCATCCGTCCGTAAACGCGCTTTTTTCATGCAAATAACCCAGCATTAAATTGCCGCCGCGCACCGCGATTTCGCCTTCTTCTCCCGCCGCCGCCTCGCCGCCGCCGCGCATAATGCGGACTTCGCATCCCACCGCAACGCCGGGCGAGCCGGTTTTGCCTTTTTGCGGCGGCGGCGGATTGGAAAGAATTTGCGCCGCCGTTTCGGTCAATCCCATCGTCTCCACCAGCGGCACGGAAAACTTTTGTTCAAACCGCCGCAATGTTTCGGGCGGCAACGCCGAAGACGCCGAACGTCCAAAACGCAAATGCGGCAACGGCGGCGCGTCTTCGCCGTTTAAGATGTGCGAAAGAATTGTCGGCACGGCGCTAAACCAAGTGCATTCATGCGTTTTAATTTGCCGCCAAAAATTGCCCGCGCTAAATTTATGCGGCGCGACAACCGAACCGCCGCTAACTAACGGCGCCATAATCGTAACGCATTGCCCGTTGATGTGGCACAGCGGCAAAACGCACAACGCGCGGTCGGCGGCGGTTAATTCGTGCGCCGCCGCCGTGTTTGCGCCGCCGTATAACAAACTGCGGTGGCTGTGCAAAACGCCTTTCGGTTTTCCGGTCGTGCCGCTGGTATAAATTAATAACGCCGGAGAATCCGCGGCAACTTTCGGCGGCGCGCATTCTTTCCCGCAAAAACCGGCATCGCGGTCAACGGCGACAACGCGCGCGCCTTCGCATTGCCGGATAATATTTTGCGCCCGCGCCATGTGTTCGGCGTCGGCATAAACCAAACGGCAGCCGCTGTGTTGAATCATATAAGCCAATTGCGAATCGCCCGCGGCGGCATTAAAAATAAGCGCCATGCGCCCGTGATACGGCGCGCCCAATAACGCTTGCGCCGCCGCCCAGCCGTTGCCCGTCATCACGCCCAACGGCGCGCCCGGCGGAAGCGTTTGCAAAGCCGCCCCCATCGCGCGCGCGCGCCGCGCCAATTCGCCGTAAGAAAAAATTTTGCCGCTTTCCGGGGAAATAAAAAAAACGGCGTCCGGAGTTTCCCGCGCCCGCATGTCAATTAAACTTTGCAGCGAGTGCGACTTTGCCGCCGCAAAAAAATCATCCGCCATGTTTTTTGCAATACTCCCAATATTCCGCAAAAATATCTTCCACCTTCGGCGCTTCGCCGCCGATGGGGCGGACGATGCGGGTTGTATTAAGATAGTGGCGAAAATTCATGTTGTCGCTGATGCTGTTTCCGCCCCAAGTGCCGCATCCCATGGAAAGCGAAAACGGCAGCGCGTTGTCAAAACTTCCGCCGTTGGCGAAGCAATGCGCTTGGTTGACAATCACCCGGCACGCGGGCAATTCCAATCCCAATTCCAGCGGGCGCGAATCAATTTGCGTATGAATGCCGGCCGAATGCCCCGCGCCTTGATGCCGCAGCAATTCCGCAACGCGCGCTTTTGCCGCGGCAAAATCCGCCGCCCGGTAAACCGTTAACGCCAAAGAAAGTTTTTCGGACGAAAAAGGAAAATCCGGACCGACTCCGGTTTCTTCCATCATTAAGAATTTCGCGCGCGCCGCGCGCGCGCCCAATCCGGCGCGTTCCGCAAATACCGGCATGTCGCGGGCGATTAATTCGCGGTTGAGCGCGCCGTCTTTCCACAACGCGGCGGCGAGCGTTTTTTTTTCTTCGCCGTCCAAAAATACGCCGCCCGCGTCCGCCAACGCCCGCGCCGTTTTTTCGTAAACTTCTTCAACAATAACCAGATGGTTTTCGGACGAACACGAAGTCGCGTTGTCAAATGTTTTTGACGCGCAAATTTTCGCCGCCGCCCCGGCAATATCGGCGGTCTCGTCAATAATAACCGCGACATTTCCCGCGCCGACTCCGATGGCGGGAGTCCCGCTGGAATAGGCGGCGCGCACATTGTTTTGGGAGCCGGTAACGACGGTTAAATCCGCCAGCCGCATTAAGCGCGCCGTAGCGTCCTTGGACGGCGGCAATAACATCTGGACCAAATCGGCGGGCGCGCCCGCTTTTTTTAATTCGGCATGAATGCATTGCAAAAGCGCCGCGCCCGTTTGCGCGCCTTTCGGCGGCGGCGCGAGAATAACCGCGTTGCCGCCTTTTAATGCGTTAATCGTTTTGTTTAACGGAGTCGCCAGCGGATTGGTGGACGGCGTTAATGCGGCGACAACTCCCGCCGGGCGGGCGATTTCTATTAACCCGCGCGCGCGGTCTTCGCGGATAACGCCGGCAGATTTTTGCCCGCGAATGTCGCGCAACAAGCCGAGCGTTTTGCGGAAATTTTTCCGTTCTTTATCGGCGGCGTTTCCCAGCCCGGTTTCTTCCACCGCCATTTGCGACAAGCGGCGGTTTGTTTCCGGATTCAGCAACGCCCACCCCGCCGCCAAACATGCCCGGTCTAAAAACTCCTGCGGTTGCGCCGCAAAAAAACTTTGCGCGCGGCGCGCCCGGGCGACAAGCGCGGCAACGGCGTCATCGGCGGCGGCAACGCGCGCGGATTCCATCGGCAAAAATTATTCCGCCAAATCTTTAAGCAATTCGGACAAATACGCCCGCCGCTCTTTCCACATCGCCTGCACTTCTTCGCGGTTCATAATGCGGGAAGGCGAACCGGTGGTTTTCATTTTGGCGAGCGTTCTTGTTTCGCCGAACATTTGCGGCGCGCGCTCGGCGAGAAAAGCGATAATTTCCGGCGGCGTTCCTTTGGGCGCCATAATGCCGCGAAAGTTAACGCTGGAATCGTCAATATCAACGCCCTCTTCTTTAAAAGTCGGCGTGTCCGGCAAAAACTCGTGCCGCTCCAAATCGGCAACGGCGAGAATTTTCAGATTGTCGCGGTTGCGAAACGCGTCCGAAAGATTGTTAAATCCGGCTTTGACCTGCCCGCCGATGACATTTTTCATCGCCTGCGTCCCGCCGCCTTTGGTCGGGACGAATGTCATTTCCGCGCCGGTCGCTTTTTGGAGCTGCAAAAAAGCGATGTGGTGTCCGACAAATTTCCCCGCGCCGTTAATTGTCGTCTTTTTCGGATTCGCTTTGGCGTATTCCACCAAATCGGAGACGCTGTTAAACTCGCTGTCTTTGCTGACGACCAGCACCGCCGGGTCCGCGCCCCAATTGGCAATCGGCTCCAAATTGTCCGTGTGGTAAGGCGTGTCAAACACGATGGATTGGGCGATAAAGTGCGGAATGTTATACGCCGCCAAATAGTAGCCGTTGGGTTTCGCCTTGGTCGCAAACTCCGTCCAGCCGACTTTGCCGCCCGCGCCGGGGCGGTTAAAAATTACGATTGGCACGCCCAAAAAATCTTCCTTGCCCGCCGCCAATGTAGCGATGCGCGCTTGAAAATCAGTCGCCCCGCCGGGACCGTAAGCGACAACCAGGCGAATCGGACGGTCGGGGTCCGGATATTCCGCCGCCGCCGCCATAGGCGCCGCCGCCGCGCAACAGGCGGCAACAGCCGATAAAAATTTACGGGTAATGTTTTTCATGGTTTCTCTCCTCATTTTAGAAAATTGCCGAAACAATATAACATAAAAAAACGCCGTTTCCAAATTTCGCGCGTTTTTGGAAAAATAAATTCGCCCCGCCGAAAGGCGGCAAAAACCGCGCCAAATTAAGATTTCATGCGCGCGCCGGAGGGGTCGTATAGCGGGCGAAAAGACGCGCGCGCGGCAAATTTTTTTCCGGCGATTTCAATTTCATAGCGCGATTCCAGCATTTCGGCGGCGCTTTCGTCCGCGCGGCAACGCGCATATCCCAAACCCGCCGCCGCTCCCAGCGCATGCCCGTAATTGCCGCCCGAAATATAACCGGCAATTTTGCCGTCCCGCCAAATCGGCTCGCAATGGTGCAACATCGGTTCGGCGTCTTGCAGTTGAAACTGCGCCAGCCGCCGCAAAAGCCCGCTTTCGCGCTTGCGCAAAACCGCTTCGCGCCCGATAAATTTCCCCTTGTCCAAACAAACGGCAAAACCCAGCCCCGCTTCCAAAACATGGTCTTCTTCCGAAATATCATGTCCGGCATGGCGAAATCCTTTTTCCACCCGGCATGAATCCAGCGCGTGCATGCCGCCCAATACCAGCGGCATTTCTTCCGCCCGCGCCATTAAAGCGTCAAAAACATGCCGCGCCATGTCGGCGGCGATATGCAATTCCCATCCCAATTCTCCGGCAAACGAAATCCGCTGCGCGCGTCCCGCCGCCCCGGCGATTCCGGTCTCCCGCGCGGCGGCAAACGGAAACGCTTCGGCGGATATGTCGCATTCCAACAACGGGCGCAAAAATTCGCGCGATTGCGGGCCGGTAACCAGCAACACCGCTTCCGCCGCAGTCGTATCAACCGCCGCGCAACGCGCCGAATCGGGAATGTGGCGGCGAATCCAAGCCAAATCGCGCCGCGCCGCCGCCGCCGGCACCGCCAAGGCAAATTCGGTTTCGGAAATCCGCGCCGCCGTTGCATCGCTGACAATGCCGCCGGCGGCGTTCAACAAAGGCGTATACACAACGCGCCCGGGTTCCGTATCCATTTGGTTGGCGGCAATTTTTTGCAATACCGTCGCGGCGTCCGCGCCGACAACGCGGATTTTTCCCAAACTGCTCAAATCAAATAACGCCGTCCCGGCGCGCGCCGCCATGTGTTCGGCGCGCTGGTATTCAAACCAATTTTGCCGCCCCCAAGAATAATGATACGCCGGTTTTTCGCCCGCCAGCCGTTCTTTTTTCGGCAAAAACCAATTGGCGCGCTCCCATCCGGCAAGCTCGCCAAAACATGCCCCGCGCGCCGCCAGCCGCTCGTGCAACGGCGAATGGCGAATATTGCGCGCCGTTTCTTTTTGGCGGTGCGGAAAATGGTCGGCGTATAACAGCCCCAAAGTTTCGGACGCGCGCTCCCGCAAATAACAGCGGTTTGCCTGAAACGGCATGATGCGGCGAATGTCCGAAGCCCACAAATCCATCGGCGGCGCGCCGGAATCCATCCACTCCGCCAGCGCCTTGCCCGCCCCGCCCGCCAGTTGAATGCCCATGGAATTAAATCCGGCGAGCAAATAAAAATTTTGCAGCTCCGGCGATTCGCCGAGCAAGAAATTGCCGTCCGGCGTAAAACTTTCCGGACCGTTAAAAAAGGTTTGCACGCCCGCTTTTTCCAGCAGCGGCAAGCGCGCCAGCGCTTTTTGGAGTATCGGTTCAAAATGCCCGTAATCTTCGGGCAGGGAATCAAAACAAAAATCGGCGGTAATTTTTTCCATGTCCAGCGGTTTTGCCCGCGGCTCAAAAGCGCCCAGCAAAATCTTGCCCGCGTCTTCTTTGTAATACGCGCATTCGTCCGCCACCCGCAATACCGGCAACGGCGGCAACCCGGGGACCGGCGCGGTTACGATATAAAAATGTTCGCAGGCGTAAAGCGGCGCGGCGACTCCCGCCCGGCGGCAAAAATCGCGCGTCCACATTCCGGCGGCGCAGACGACATGTTCCGCAATAATTTCGCCCGCCGCGGTTTCCACGCCGCAAGCGCGCCCGTTTTTTTGCAGCACCCGCAAAACGGGCGCGCCTTCAATAATTTTCACGCCCCGCATTTTTGCGCCTTTTGCCAGTGCCAGCGCAATATTAACCGGGTCGCCCTGCGCATCTTGCGGAAACCATGCGGCGGTTAAAACATCGTCCGTTTTTAATCCCGGATACAATTTTGCCGCATCGTCCGGCGCAATTTCTTCGGCGGGAACGCCGAACGCTTTTGCCGCCGAAACGCCGCGGCGCAATTCTTCCGCGCGCGCCGCCGTCAACGCCACGGACAACGAACCGGATTGTTTATACCCCGTCGCAGCACCCGTTTCTTTTTCCAACCCGGCGTATAATTCGTGCCCGTATTGCGCCATATCGGTAAGCGTTTTGGTCGGGCGCAACCGCGGCAACAACCCCGCCGCATGCCATGTCGTCCCGCAAGTCAGTTGTTTGCGCTCCAGCAACACAATATCTTTCCAGCCAAGTTTGGCGAGATGGTAAGCCGCGGCGCAACCGGCAACGCCGCCGCCGATAATCACCGCCCGCGCTTTTTGGGGAATATCCATTTTACCATTATAAAAAAAACGCGCCGCAAACGCAACTTTGCGGGTTTATTTTTTGCGGTTTAATAACGGCGCAAAACTAAACTTTTTGCGCCGTTTTTTACCGCGCTTTGCGGCGAAAAATTTCCCCGAAAAAAACGCCCGCTTAAATTGCGAAATGATTTGGCAAAATAAATTCGCCCGCCGAAAAGCGCGGCGGCAAAACTGCAAAACAATTTATTCAATCCAAAAGGGCTCCGGCGTCTGCACCCGCAACAATACGCCAAACAACAAATACAAACAAAGCGAAACCGCCGCAGTCGCCGCCAATATTACGGGCCAGCGGCGTTTTTCATCGTAAAGATACGCCAACGATGCAAAAGCGGCGGCGGCGGCGGGATAAAATCCTATCCGTCCCGCCAAAAAAATGTATACGGCGATGACGGCGGCGGCGGGAAATAAACGGCGGCATAACTCTCTTGAAACGGGCGGGGCGGGAATCCGGCGAAAATTAACCGCCGCATTAAGCGCGCAAAACACCAACATCAATGCGGACGCCAGCCGGGGAAAATGATAAGCGTCCGCCGGCTCGGCGATAAACGCCGCCAACGCCGCCGCAACGGCAAACGCCAACGCCGCCAAATCTCCGGCAAACGCCGCCGCAAAATCGCGCAATTTTTTCATGCCGGACGGCCGCGCGCGCCGAGCAAAACGCCGGAAACAATAGATATTAAAATCACGCCCAACAACGATAAATTTAATCCGCCGGTAAAGAAATAAAGCCAAACGCCGTCCTCCGCCCCGGCGATAATGCGCCCTTCTACAAAATTGGATTCCGCAATCGGACCCAGCACAACGCCCAACACCAAAGGCCCCGCCGAAAAACCGTATTTTTGCAAAAACCACATGCCGCCGCCCAAACACGCCATCACCAGAACATCGGAATATGAATTTTGCACGCTGTAAGTGCCGAATACCGCCAGCACGACAACGGCGGCGGCGAGATAGTTTTCGGGCAACAAAATCACCCGCGCCGCCGGACGGCACAAAACAAGCCCCAGCGCAACCATCAAAACTTGCCCCACCAACAAAGAATTAATAAAAGTCCATGATACTTCCGGATAATCCGTAAATAAATTCGGACCGGGAAATATGCCATGAATTAACAACCCGCCGAGCAGCACCGCCGCCGTCGGGCTGCCAGGGACGCTTAATGTTAAAAGCGGCACTAACGAAGGACCCACCATTGCGTTATTTGCGGTTTCGGCGGCAATCACGCCTTCCGCGCAACCGCGCCCGAATTCGTCCGGCGTTTTGCTGAATTTGCGCGCTTGGTCGTAGGCAATTAATCCGGCAATTTGCCCGCCCGCGCCGGGGATTAATCCGACAATAATTCCGGATGCCGCGCCGATGCATAATGCGCGCGTTTTTTGCATGATTTTTTTGACCGCCTGCGCCAAAGAATGCGCGCCCGCCCGCGCCGCCTTTCCGCCGCCGCCGCGCGCAAACATGTCAACCGCCTGCGGAATGGCGAATAACCCCACCAATGCGGCGATAATATTAATGCCGCCCGCCAAATGCGAAGTCCAAACAAAACGCTCCACGCCCTGCACGCCGTCGTAGCCGATGGAAGAAATCCACAATCCCATGCAACCGGAAGCGAGTCCTTTAATAACCGAGCCGGACGCGAGCGAAGCGATGACGGTCACGCCCAAAACCGCCATCCAAAACAAATGCGAAGGACCGAAACTCAACGCCCAGCGCGCCAATACCGGCGTAAAAAAAATCAAGACAAACACGCCAATCACGCCGCCTGCGCCGGACGATAAAAAACTTAATTGCAGCGCTTCGGCGGCGCGCCCTTGCGACGCCATTTTATGCCCGTCCAACACGGTGGCGATGTTTGCCGGCGCGCCGGGAATTTTTAATAAAATCGCGCTGACCGCCCCGCCCGCCACCGTCGCCGTGTATACCGCGCCCAGCAATACCAGCCCCGTATCCGCGGGCAAGTGAAAAGTAAACGGAATTAAAAGCGCCACCGCCATCGTCGGGCTCAGCCCGGGCAGCGCGCCGATGATTAATCCGCCCGCCGTCCCCAAACAAAGCGCCAAAAAATTCGCCGGCGTAAAAACATTTCCAAAATATTGGATAAATTCAAACACCCGCCGCCCCGCCAAAGTTTAATTCCGCCAGTCCAAAAAACATTTTTCTCCCCGCGCATGCCGCGCCTCTTTTTCGGCGGCGCGAAAAACTTGCGCCGCCCATCGCGGTTAATATACCACAAAAAACCTTTTTGCGGCGCGCGGGAAATTTGCGGCGGTTTGCGGTTTTGCGTTATAATGCGGGCATGGAAAATGAAATTGCGGTTTTGGGGGGCGGGTGTTTTTGGTGCGTGGAAGCCGTTTTTCAGCGGCGGGCGGGCGTTCTGTCCGTCGCCAGCGGCTACGCCGGGGGGAATACTTCCGCGCCTTCTTACAAAGATATTTGCGGCGGCAATACCGGACACGCCGAAGTCGTCCGCGTGGAATTTAATCCGGCGGAAGTTTCTTACGCCGAAATATTGGATTTGTTTTGGCGCGCGCACGACCCGACTACGCCAAACCGGCAGGGCGCGGATACGGGGACGCAATACCGCTCCATTATTCTGACCGCCGATGATGCGCAGGCGAAAGCCGCCGCGCAATCCAAAACGGCGGCGCAAGAATATTTTTCCGCCCCTATCGCCACCGAAATCGCGCCGTTGGATAAATTCTGGCCCGCCGAACCCGAACACCAAAATTTTTACAACCGCAATAAATTTCATCCTTATTGCATGTTTAATATTATTCCCAAGCTGAAAAAATTAAAAATATAAACGCGGTTTATTTGCGCATCAAAACGCGAACTTCCGCTTTTAATTTTTCCCGCCTGTATTTTTCATTACGCCCCGCTTTCCATTTCCGCAAAAAATTAAAATACTTTCCATTCCTGCGAAAGCGGGAATTTTTTTGCCGGTAGCGGATAATTTCCCGTTTAATATGGCGGAAGTTTGGCGGATTCATATTCCGCAAGCGACAAAGAGATTCCTGCTCCCGCCTTTGCAGGGGCGGGCTTTACGCAGGAATGGCGGCGGATTCCGGCTTTCGCCGGAATGGTAAAAAACGCATGCTTCGCGCGTTTTAGTTTTTTGTTTTCTTTTCGCTTTTGGATTTTGCGGGCGGTTTTTTGGCGGCGGGTTTGCCGTCTTTACCCTCCTTG
>JBPCWY010000144.1:0-4524 GCA_051009035.1 Gammaproteobacteria bacterium | reverse complement strand
AGATTGTCGCGTATATGCCGCGCGCCGCCGGCAAAAGATGGGGCGTGAATACGACCGGCGGAATCGCGCCGCCAAATTCGGCGACCGCTTGTTCAATTTCCGGGCGGTGGCGGTGTCCGTCCACCGCATATGCTTTAAAATTTTCGGTTTGTTCGGCGAATAATAAATCCGCGCGCCCGGATTGTTTGCCCGCCCCGCTTACGCCCGATTTTGCGTCTATGATGACCCGCCCGCAAATTGCGCCCGCCGCCGCCAAGGGAATTAACGCCAGCTCCGCCGCCGTTGCATGGCACCCCGGACACGCAATTAAGTCCGCGGTTTTAATCTCTGCGCGCGCCGCTTCGCTCAACCCGTAAACCGCCCGTGAAAGTAATTCCGGCGAAGAGTGTTCGCCATACCATTCCGCAAAAATTTTAACATCGCGCAAACGAAAATCGGCGCTTAAATCAATCACCACCGCGCCGCCGTCCAACACCGCCCCCGCCTGTCCCATCGCCGCCCCGTGCGGCGTAGCGAAGAATACGGCATCGCATCCGGCAAACGCTTTCGGGGAAAAATCCAAAAACACGGAATCATCGCGCCCGCGCAAAAACGGCAAATGCGCCGCCGCCGGTTCGCCCGCCAAACTGCGCGAAATATACGCCGTCCGTTCTATGTGCGGATGCGCCGACAACAACGCGCAAAGCTCCGCGCCCGTATAGCCGGACGCGCCGACAACGGCGGCGGAAATTTTGGAGACGGAATCAGCGGGCACAGGCGCGCGCCGACCGCGTTATCGTTTGGAATACTGGCTTGCCCGGCGGGCTTTATGCAGGCCGACTTTTTTGCGTTCCACCGTCCGCGAATCCCGCGTCATTAATCCGGCGGCGCGCAACAAGCGCGTATAAGAAGAATCGTATCCGGAAAGCGCCTGCGCGCAACCATGGCGCACCGCTTCCGCCTGCCCGCTTTCGCCGCCCCCGCGGACGGTGACAAGCAGGTCAAATTTGTCCTCGCCCCCGACAATTTTCAGCGACTGGCGCGCGATAATTTGGGAACGAAGGCGGCAAAAAAACGCGGTAAGCGGTTTGCCGTTCACCGTGATTTTACCTTTCCCCGCCGACAAAAATACCCGCGCTTTCGCGGTTTTGCGGCGGCCGATGCCGTAATCGTAAGGACCTACTTTTTTTGCCATGTTATGCCTCCTGCGGGCGCGGGCTTTGCGCCGCGTGCGGATGTTCGCCGCCCGCGTATACTTTAAGTTTTAGAAACATGCGCCGTCCCAGCGGGCCTTTGGGGAGCATGCCGCGCACCGCGTTTTCGAGCAGGCGGGCGGGATGAGCCGCGCGCACTTTGGCAAGCGAAATTTCGCGCAAGCCGCCCGGATAACCGGAATGCCTGCGGTACATTTTGTCCGTTTCTTTTTTGCCGGTCACGCGGATTTTTTCCGCGTTAATGACGACGATAAAATCGCCCGCATCCAAATGGGGCGAATACGCCGGTTTGTGTTTGCCGCGCAAACGATGCGCGAGGACGGAAGCCAACCGCCCCAAAACCGCGCCTTCGGCGTCGTATAAAAGCCAATCGCGGGGCATGTCCTTTTCTTTTAAATGAAAAGTCGCGCCGCCGCTCATCGCTTTTCTTTCGGCGCGAAAATCCGCCGCCGTCCCGCGTTTGGTTTCCGTTTTCGCGGATTCCATTGCCGCCGATTCCATGTTTGCCGTTTCGCTTTCCATTATTTCGTTTCCTCCGGCGCGGATTGCGCCGCGTCTTTGCCGCCGGATTTATCTTCGGGCTGGGCGGATTGGGCGGGCGGCTTTTCGGATTCTGCGGTTTTTTCGGATTTGGCGGACGCTTTCGCGGAGGGCTTCGCGCCGGATTCTGCGGCGGGAGCGGCGGATTTTGCAACCTCGGCGGCGGCAACGGGCGCAACTTCCGGCGCCCGGTCTACCAATTCCACCAACGCCATCGGCGCGCTGTCGCCTTTGCGGAATCCGTGTTTGAGAATCCGCACATACCCGCCCGGACGGGCGCGAAAACGGACGCCCAATTCGTCAAACAATTTCAGCACGATGCGCCGCTCTTGCAGGCGGGCAAGCGCCAAGCGGCGGTTGTGGACGCTCGGTTTTTTTGCCAGCGTAATCAGCGGCTCTATAAAACGGCGCAATTCTTTGGCGCGCGGCAAAGTCGTGCGGATGCGCTCGTGCATAATCAACGCCCCGCCGATATGGCGCATCATCGCCCGGCGGTGCGCGCCGTCCGTAATGTTGAGTTTGCGCGGGCCGTGGCGGTGGCGCATCTTAGCGGTGCGGCTTCCAATTTGGAATTTCAATGCCGATGTCCAAGCTGTGCTTGCCCAGCGCCTGGCGAATTTCCAAAAACGATTTGCGCCCCAGATTCGGCGTCCGCATCATGTCCTTTTCGGTTTTTTGCACGAGCTCGCCGATGTAGTTAATATTTTCCTGCCGCAGGCAGTTTTGCGAGCGGACGGTGAGTTCCAAAATATCCACCTTTTCGGAAAACAGCGGATTGTGCGCGGCGTCCCGGCGAAGCTCCGCATTTTCCATGTCGGCGGAAATTGTGCCGCCCAATTCCACCAGCGTTTGAAACTGCCCGATGATAATTTGGGACGCGTAGCGGACGACTTCCTCGCACGAAAAAACCCCGTTGGATTCAATTTCCATGTCCAGCCGGTCAAGGTCTACGCGGTCTTCGTGGCGCGTGGAGCCAACGGTAAAACTCATCCGTTTAACCGGGCTAAACGAAGCGTCCAAGTGAATCACCCCGATGCGGCGCGATTCTTTTTCCATCGCCGCCGCCGGCTGGTAGCCGATGCCCCGCTCCACGACAATTTCCATGTCCAGCTTGCCGCCTTTTGCCAGCGTGGCGAGGACGCAATCGGGATTCATCACCTCCGCGTTTTGCGTCAGCTGGATGTCGCCGGCGACGACGGTGCCCGGGCCTTCTTTGACCACCCGCAATACTTCGCGGTCGGAATCGCCGAGCTTGAAGATAATATTTTTGACATTGAGAATCAGCCAAATTACTTCTTCGCGCATGCCGTCCACGCGGTCGCACTCGTGCATGACGCCGTGGATTTTAATTTCGGTCGCGGCAAAACCGGGGATGGAAGACATCATCACCCGCCGCAGGGCGTTGCCGACGGTGTGTCCGAACCCCCGCTCCAGCGGCTCTACCGTGACCCGCGAAGAAAACGGGCCCAAAGCGCGGGACATGGAAATGGAAGGTTTAAGCAGGGCGCTCGGCATGGTGTTTAGTCCTCATTTGGAATAATATTCAACAATCAAACTGTCGTTGATTCCCGGCGCGGCGGCTTCGCCGGACGGGCGCTCGCGGTAGACGCCGGACATCGTTTCGTAATCCACATCCAGCCATTCGTTGGACGGGCGCGACTGCGCCAGCGCCGCCGCTTCTTTGACCGTTTGCAATCCGCGCGCTTTTTCGGTGAGCGCCACGGTTTGCCCGGGCGACACCAAACACGAAGGAATATTGACCGGATTGCCGTCTACTAAAATCATTTTGTGCGAGACAATTTGGCGGGCGTGCGCGCGCGTGGCGGCGAATCCCATGCGGTAGACGACATTGTCCAGGCGCGATTCTAAAATTTGAATCAGCGCGGTGCCGGTGGCGATGCGGGCGCGCGCCGCAAGCTGGTAATAGTTGCGGAATTGGCGCTCCAAAATACCGTAAGTGCGCCGCACTTTTTGTTTTTCGCGCAGGTGGTCCAAATAGTCGGAGCGGCGCCCGCCCCCGCGTTTGTTGCCGCCCGGAAAAGTTTTGAACCGGCATTTGTCGTCCAGTTTTTTGACGCCGCTTTTTAACGACAAATCCGCGCCTTCGCGGCGCGCCAGCTTGCAAGTCGGACCAGTGTAGCGCGCCATTATACGCGCCGCCGTTTGGGAGAGCGGCAGCCGTTGTGCGGCATCGGAGTAACATCCACGAGGGAGCTGATTTTGAACCCCGCCGCATGCAGCGCGCGCACCGCAGAATCGCGCCCCGATCCGACTCCCTGCACGCGCACATCCACATTTTGCACGCCCATATCCTGCGCTTTTTTGCCCGCGCCGTCTACGGTAATTTGGGCGGCGTAAGGAGTCCCTTTGCGCGCGCCTTTGAACCCGGAAGAACCGGTTGTAGCCCATGTCAAAACATTCCCTTGCCGGTCGGCGAAGGTCACGATAGTGTTGTTAAAAGTCGCGGTGATGTGGACGACCGCATCGCGCACCGAGCGCCTGCTTTTTTTGCCCGCCGTCCGCGATTTCATTTGCGGTTTCATTTGCGCACCCGGAGGCGACGCGGGCCTTTGCGCGTATGCGCGTTTGTGCGCGTCCGCTGTCCGCGCACGGGCAACCCGCGGCGGTGGCGCAAACCGCGGTAGCATCCCAAATCTACCAGCCGTTTGGTATTCATGGAAACTTCGCGGCGCAAATCGCCTTCAATGACAAATTTGCCGATTTCGGCGCGCAACACTTCTTTTTTGCCGTCGTCCAACGCGCCCATCCGCAACGCCGGGTCGACGCCCGC
>JBPCWY010000143.1:0-9202 GCA_051009035.1 Gammaproteobacteria bacterium | reverse complement strand
GTTTTTTCGCCGAAGGAGATAACTCCCCGGAAACTCTCAGGCAAAACAACCGCAAAACGCAGGGCCTGTCTGGAGAGTAAGCGCGGGTGCGCTTCACCGAAGGGGCAAGCCCGTGCGGGCGGAATCTCTCAGGTTGTGGGACAGACGGGATGATTGACGAGGAGAACCCGATGTCTGCTATTGCGCAAACACCGCTGCACGACTTGCACGCCGAATGGGGCGGCAAAATGACCGCTTTCGCCGGTTATCATTTGCCGATTTCTTACGCCGGCGGCGGCTTTATCGCCGAACACCTGCATACGCGGGCGGGCGCGTCTTTGTTTGATGTCTCGCACATGGGACAGGTGTTGTTTTCCGGCGCGGAAGCCGCGGCGGCGCTGGAAAAACTCACCCCCGGCGGCGTTTCCTCGCTTGCGCCGGGTTGTGCGAGATACATGGTTTTGACGAATGAAAAAGGGGGCGTGTTGGACGATTTTATCGCCGCCAATGACGGCGAACGGGGGATTTTTATCGTTTTTAACGCTTCGCGTAAACGGGAAGATTTGGCGCATGTGCGGGCGCATTTGCCCGCTTCTTGCGCCGTTTCGGAGCTTGCGGATTGGGGATTAATCGCCTTGCAGGGACCGCAAGCGGAAGCGGCGGCGGCGTCCGTCGTGCCGGAAATTGCGCGGCTGAATTTCATGGAAAGCATGTGGTTTGAATTTGGCGGGAGCGAATGCCGCGCCGCGCGCGGGGGTTATACCGGCGAAGACGGGTTTGAGTTTTCCCTGCCGGCGGCGCGGACGGAAGAATTCGCCCGCCGTTTGGCGGCGCATGCGGCGGTTAAACCCGCCGGTTTGGGCGCGCGCGATTCTCTGCGGCTGGAAGCCGGGTTGTGTTTATACGGCAACGAACTCACCGAAGAAACGACTCCGGTAGAAGCCGGTTTGACCTGGACGATTCCCAAAGCGCGCCGCGCCGGAGGGGATTATTTGGGGAGCGAAATTATCGCCCGCCAAATTCAAGACGGCGCGCCCCGCCGTTTAATCGGTTTGCGCGTTGCCGGAAAAAAAGTAGCACGCGCCGGTGCGCCGCTGCAAAACGCCGCGGGTGAAACAATCGGCGCGGTAACCAGCGGCGTGCATGCGCCGAGTTTGCAAGCCGCCGTTGCGATGGGTTATGTCCGCGCCGATTGCGCGGCGGAAGGAACGATTATCGCCGCGCAAGTGCGCGGGGAGGCGGCGGAGTGCAAAATTGCGCGCCCGCCTTTTGTGCCGCACCAATACAAAAAAGGAACAAAACCATGAAACAATACACGCGCGAACACGAATGGATTGAACCCGCCGGGGAAAACCGTTGGCGGGTCGGCATTACCAATTTCGCCCAAGAGCAGCTGGGCGATGTGGTTTCCGTGGAACTTCCCGAAACCGGACAGGCGCTCGCCAAAGGCGGCGATTGCGCGGTGATTGAATCGGTCAAAGCGGCGAGCGATATTTACGCCCCCGCGGCGGGCGAAGTCGCCGCGGTCAACGAAGAGTTGGCGGACAACCCCGCATTAGTCAACGAAGACCCGGAAAACGCCGGCTGGCTGTGGGAGATGACCATTAAAGACGAAAGCGAGCTTGCCGGATTGATGGACGCGGAACAATACGCCGCGTTTGCCGCCGAAGAGGGGCATTAATGCGCGCCCCCGAATATTACCCCGCCGCCGAATTTGTCAACCGGCATTGCGGTCCTTCCGCCGCGGACGAGCGGGAGATGTTGCGCGCTATCGGGTTGAAAACGCTGGACGATTTGGCGGACATCCTCCCGCCCGAAATTGTCGCCGAGGCGCCGGATATTTGCGCGACTTTGGGCGAAGACGAAGCGACCGCATTGTTGTCGGATATGGCGCGCCAAAATACCGCCGCCGTTTCCATGATAGGACTCGGCTATTACGGGACGAGCATGCCCGCCGTCGTGCGCCGCAACCTTTTGGAATCGGCGGCGTGGTATACGGCATATACGCCGTATCAGGCGGAAATATCGCAGGGGCGTTTGGAGATGATTTTGAATTTCCAAACGATGATTTCCGATTTAACCGGTTTGCCCCTCGCCGGGGCGTCTTTGTTGGACGAAGCAACGGCGGCGGCGGAAGCGATGACTTTGCTGCGCCGTTCCTGCAAAACGCCGGGCAATTGTTTTTTGGCGGACGAGAGTTTGTTCCCGCAAACTTTGGCGGTGTTGCAAACGCGCGCCCGCCCGCTCGGCATTGAATTAAAAATTATGCCGGCGCGCGAATTTTCCCCGTCCAAAGATGTATTCGGCGCGCTTTTCGCCTATCCGGGCGGCGGCGGCGAAGTATGCGACCCCGCGCCGATTGTCGCGGCATTAAAACAAAACGGGATTATCTCCGCGTGCTGCACCGATTTGCTCGCGTTGTCGTTATTAAAACCGCCGGGCGAAATGGGATTTGAAGCGGCGGTCGGCAGCGCGCAGCGTTTTGGCGTGCCGATGGGTTGCGGCGGTCCGCATCCCGGATTTATGGCGTTTGTAGATTCCATGCGCCGCCATGCGCCGGGGCGAATCGTCGGCGTTTCCAAAGACGCGAAAGGGCGCATCGGCTACCGCTTGGCGTTGCAAACGCGCGAACAGCATATCCGCCGCGAAAAAGCGACGAGTAATATTTGCACGGCGCAGGCGTTGCCGGCGATGCTTTCCGCGGCGTATGCGGCGTATCACGGACCGGAGCGAATTAAACAAACGGCGCGGCGGGCGCACAAACTCGCCTGCATTTTGGCGGACGGATTAAAACAAATGGGGCGCGCGCCATTGCATGATTCTTTCTTTGACACTTTGCGCGTTCCCGCCGAAGACGCCGAAGCCGTCGCCGCCGCGGCGTTGAATAAAAATATTTGCCTGTTAAGTTTGCCGGGCATGATTGGAATCAGCGCGGACGAATGCACGACTCCGGAACATGTGGAAATGGTATGGGGCGCGTTTGGCGCAAACCCGCCCGATTTTAACGAAATCGCGGCGGGCGTAAAAGAACGTCTGCCCGCCGCCTTGCGCCGCGAAACGCCGTTTTGCGCGCATCCGGTTTTTAACAATTACCATTCCGAACACGAAATGCTGCGCTATTTGCGCCGCCTCGGACAAAAAGACATCGCGCTTGACCGCTCCATGATTCCGCTCGGTTCCTGCACGATGAAACTTAACGCGTCCGCCGAAATGGAGCCGTTGTCGTGGCCGTTGCTGGCGAATATCCATCCGTTTGCGCCCGCCTCGCACCGGGAAGGATACCGGCGGCTTGTTGCGGATTTGGAAAATCTTCTCGCGCGCATTTCGGGTTTTGCCGCCGTATCGTTGCAGCCCAACGCCGGGGCGCAGGGCGAATACGCCGGACTGCTGGCGATTCGCCGTTATCTCAAAAGCATCGGACAAGAAAGCCGCGATGTTTGCCTGATTCCCAAATCGGCGCACGGGACAAACCCCGCCAGCGCGGCGCTTGCCGGGTTGCGCGTGGTGGCGGTGGAAATTGATTCCATGGGACAGGTAGACCATGACGATTTGGCGCGCAAAGTAGAAACGCACAAAGATAAATTGGCGGCGTTGATGATTACCTATCCGTCAACTTGCGGCGTTTTCGGGCGCGGTTTGCCGGAGTTTTGCAATCTCGTGCATGATGCGGGCGGGCAGGTGTATATGGACGGGGCGAATTTTAACGCGCTGGTCGGCGTGAGTTTGCCCGGCAAAATCGGTCCCGATGTCATGCACATTAATTTGCATAAAACTTTTTGCATTCCGCACGGCGGCGGCGGTCCGGGCATGGGACCCATCGGAGTCGCCGAACATTTGCGCCCGTTTTTACCGCAGCATCCGGAATCAAACAGCGGCGGCGAATACGACACGGTATCCGCGGCGCCTTGGGGTTCCGCATTGATTTTGCATATCTCGTGGATGTATATCCGCATGATGGGAAGTAAAGGATTGCGGCGCGCGACTTTAACCGCGTTGCTGGCGGCGAATTACATCGTCCACAGATTAAAAAAATCCTACCGCGTGGAATTTCACGACGACAAAGGGCGGGTGGCGCACGAATGCATCGTAGACGCGGGCGCGTTCAAAGACGCGGGCATTTCGGTGGAAGACATCGCCAAGCGGTTAATGGATTACGGTTTTCACGCGCCGACCGTGTCGTGGCCCGTGCCGGGGGCGATGATGATAGAGCCGACCGAATCGGAAACCAAAGAAGAGATAGACCGTTTTTGCGATGCGCTATTGGCGATTGCCGGAGAGATTGAATCCGTGCGCGCGGGCAAATGGCCGAAAGACGACAACCCGCTGGTAAATGCGCCGCACCCGGCGGAAGATTTATTAACCGGCGAATGGACGCGCCCCTATTCGCGCGAAACGGCGGCATATCCCGCGCCGTGGTTATTACTGCACAAATACTGGCCGCCGGTATGCCGCATAGATTCCGCGTGGGGCGACCGCAACTTGGCATGCGCCTGCCCGCCGGTGGACGCGTATTAAAGCGGGAAAATAACTCCGGTTTATGCCAAAGAAAAAAACCGCAATGCCTGAATTAAACGTCCAAAACCGGACGCTGTTTATCCGCGACAATGTGGATATTTTGGATAATTTAAATTCCGAGTGCGCGGATTTAATTTATCTTGACCCGCCTTTTAATTCCAACCGCAATTACGCCGCGCCGATTGGAAGCCGCGCGGCGGGCGTGTCTTTTAAAGACGCATGGACTTTGGACGATATAGATTTGGCGTGGGTCGGGCAAATTTCCGAGCGGTATCCCGCATTATCGGCGGTGATTGACGCGGCGGGAATAGTCGGCGGCAAAGGCGACAAAGCGTATTTAATTTTTATGGCGCGCCGTCTTTTGGAAATGCGCCGCATTCTTAAACCGGCGGGCAGTATTTATTTGCACTGCGACCCGACGATGTCGCATTCGTTAAAATTGCTGATGGACGCGGTTTTTGGCGGCGGCAGTTTCCGCAACGAGATTGTCTGGTGTTATACGAGAATGTCGTCCAAAAACCAAAAACAGTTGTCAAAGGCGCATGACATTATTTTTTGGTATTCCAAAACCGCGCGCAAAAATTGGACTTTTAATGTGGACGATATTCGCCTGCCTTACGCCGAAAGCAGCAAAAAACGGGAAGGCATGACTCTTAACCGGCTGGGAAGCGGCTATTCCAAAGAGGGCGTTACCGTGTTAAATCCGGGCGGAAAATTTCCGGAGGATTGGATTCGGCATATTCCGTATTTGCGGCAAAACGAACGCACCGGTTACCCGACGCAAAAACCGCTCGCGCTTTTGGAACGCATTATCAAAGCGTCCACCAACGAAGGCGACGTCGTGCTGGATCCGTTTTGCGGGTGCGCGACCACGCTTGTCGCCGCCGAAACTTTAAACCGCCAATGGGTCGGCATTGATGTATCAAAAAAAGCGGAAGATTTAATTAACATGCGCCTGCAAAACGCGCAAGACATGCTTTCTACAAAGGGCGCATGGAAAAAAGTGATTACCCGCGAAGATTGTCCCGCGCGCACGGACAACGGCGCGGTGATGGTTAACAAAAAAGAACAGGCGCATATTCTTTACGGTAAACAGGAAGGGAATTGCGCGGGTTGCCGTTTTCATTTTCCGTTTCGCAATATGACGGTAGACCACGAAAAACCGAAATCAAAAGGCGGGCAAACAACGGCGGAGAATTTGCAATTGCTTTGCGGCGCATGCAACAGCGTCAAAGGCAACCGCTCAATGGCGTATTTATTGGCAAAATTAAAAGAACAGGGAATAATTTCTTAATTGCCTTGCGGCATATTCCGCCGCCGCAATTTTCGGTTGGTTAATAAAACGCCGCCAGCATTGCGGTTCCCGCCGCGATTCTGTACCAGCCGAAAGGGGTGAAATCATGCCGCGAAACATAGCGCAGTAAGAAGCGGACGGCGATTAGGGCGGCGAAAAAGGATACTATAAAACCCGCCGCAATTTCCGCGCCTAAATCAAAGTTTAGCAAGTGCCGGTTTTTTAATAAATCGTAACCGCTTGCCGCAAACATGACCGGCAACGCGAGCAGGAAGGAAAATTCCGTTGCGGCGCGGCGTTCCACGCCCCATAACATCGCGCCGATAATTGTCGCCCCGGCGCGCGATACGCCCGGGACAAGCGCCAAGGTTTGGCAAAAACCGACCGCCAAAGCGTCGCGGGCGCGCATGTCATCCATGGTTAAAATGCGCGGGGGCGGCTTTTTCTTTTCGGCGAGTATAATCGCCGCGCCGCCGATTATTAATGCCGCGGCGACCGTTTTCGGCGAAAATAAATATTCTTTAATAAAAGGATAAAACAAAAAACCGAGAACGGCGGCGGGCAAAAACGCCAGCGTTAAATTTATTATTACGCGCCGCGCCGCCGCGCTGCCGGGGGCGCGCGCCATGTCCCATAAACGGCGGCGGTATTCGTATAAAACCGCGCATACCGCGCCGAGTTGAATCACGACTTCAAATAATTTGTCGGCGTCTTCGGTTCTGCCGAGCATGTGCGATACGGCGATGAGATGCCCGGTGGACGATACCGGCAAAAATTCGGTCGCGCCTTCCACCGCGCCCAACAGCAAAATTTCCGCCCAGCGCCCCCAATTGTCCATGTCCTAAAACGCGCGCGGTTAAGTTTTGGGCGGCGTGATGCCGGTTTGTCCCTGGTATTTTCCGCCGCGGTCTTTGTAAGATTGCGCGCACGGTTCGTCCGATTGCAAAAAAAGCATTTGCGCCACGCCTTCGCCGGCGTAGATTTTTGCGGGCAGCGGCGTGGTGTTGGAAAATTCCAAAGTAACATGCCCCTCCCATTCCGGTTCCAGCGGCGTTACATTAACGATGATTCCGCAGCGGGCGTAGGTGGATTTGCCGAGGCAGACGGTTAAAATATCGCGCGGAATGCGGAAGTATTCCAGCGTCCGCGACAGGGCGAAAGAATTGGGCGGGATGATGCAGGATTCGCCGCGCACATCCACGAATGAATTGGAGTCGAAATTTTTCGGGTCTACAATCGTGCTGTTTAAATTGGTGAATACTTTAAACTCCGGCGCGCAGCGGACATCGTAGCCGTAGGACGACACGCCGAAAGAAATAACGCGCTTGCCGTTGATTTGCGAAACCTGCCCCGGTTCAAACGGCGTTATCATGCCCGCCGCCGCCGCGCTCCGAATCCACGAGTCGGGTTTGACGCTCATTGTCCCGCTCCCGCCGAAAACGCCCGCCGCGTTTTTTGCGCCGCGGTAAAAATATTCTCAAACTGCCGCGGGTCGTGCGGCGTTAAAATTTCGGCGTTGCGCGGAAAATGCCAGTCGTAAAGGCGCGAAATCCAAAAACGCAGCGCCGCGCTTTGCAGGGCGCGGTGAAACAGCGCGCGCTCCAAATCGCACAGCGGGCGCAAACTTTCGTATCCTTCCAACAGGGCGGCGAGGCGGGCGCGGTCAAACTCGTTTTGGCCGCGCGCAAAACACCAGTCGCAGGCGCATACGGCAAGGTCAAAAATCAGCGCGTCTTCGCCGCCGAAATAAAAATCAATAATTCCGGCGATTTCGCCGCCGCGCCACAAGACATTGTTGCGGAATAAATCGCAATGGCATGCCGCCGAAGGGAGGGGCAGGGCGCTAAATTCCGCGTCTTCGGCGAGCGCCGCGCGCAGCGTTTTGCGCGCTTCAACGGATATTTCGGCATGCAGTTTTTCGGCGGTTTGCCGCCGCCATTCCGCGCCGCGCGGGTTGGGCATGCGGCGGGTAAAATGCGCCGCCGAGATATGCAGTTTCGCCGCCGCCGCGCCCATTTTTTGGCATTCCGCAGCTCCCGGCGCGGACAGCCACGCGCCTTCTACAAACGGCGTCAGCAGGCAGGGTTTGTCATTCCACCGCGTCCCGGCGGGCGTGCGGGGGACAAGCGGGGACGGCACCGGCGCGCCGTCCGCCGCAAAATGGCGCATCAGCGCGGCGTAAAAATCCGCCATCGCAAAATCCCATTTTTCAAAAATAGTCAAAATATAGCGCCGTCCGGCGGCGGACAGCAGATAGTTGGTATTTTCAATCCCTTCGGCAATGGGCGCGGCGGAATCCGCCGCAACGCCAAAATGCAGGCGGGTCCAGCGTGCCGCTTCATCCGGCGTGATGTAGGTGAAAACTGCCATTTTTTTTGCAAAATGCGCCATATTTGCCGCCGCCGCAATTATAATTTGTTATTATGCATATCGCCAAACAAACGCCCCCGCCCCCGCGCGAAACCGTCCGCCTCATTTGGACCGATTTGGAAATGTCCGGGCTCAATCCGGACTCGGACGCGGTTCTGGAAGCGGCGTTTATCATTACCGACGGCAATTTGGAGATTGTCGCCGAAGCGCCCGTGTGGGCGATTCACCAGCCGGATTCTGTGCTGGACGGGATGGACGACTGGAACCGGCGGACGCACGGCGAATCCGGTCTGGTGGCGCGCTGCCGCGAATCGCAGCTCACCGAAGCGGCGGTGCAGAAAGAGATTTTGCAGTTTTTGCAGCTGCACGCAAAAGCGGGCGAATCCCCCATGTGCGGCAACAGTATTTGCCAGGACCGGCGTTTTATGGCGCGCTGCCTGCCCGCCGTGGAGGCGTTTTTTCACTACCGCAATTTTGATGTCAGCACATTAAAAATCGCCGCCCGCCTCTACGCGCCGGAAATTTTGCGGGCATGGGAAAAACCCCCTTCGCGCCACCAAGCGCTGGACGACATTAAAGATTCCATTGACGAAATGCGGTATTACGCGCGCCATTTTTGGCCCGGCGCGCTATCGCCATGAGCGAAACGCCTCCGGACGCGGAAAACGGCGCGGAAAAACCCGCCGCCGCGCCAAGCGGCTGGATGTTTGCCGCCGGCTGGGCGCTGGCGTTGCTGGTCTTGACTTTAATTTTTAACGGCTTTTTGGAAGAGCGCAAAAACCCGAACCGCCTGTTGTCGCTGCAAAACCAAAGCGGCGGGCGGCTTGAATTGCGCGCCAACCGCAACGGGCAATATTTCGCCGAAGGATTAATTAACGGCGTGCGGGTCAATTTTTTACTGGACACCGGCGCGACGACGGTCGCCGTCCCGCCGCAAATAGCGTCCCGCGCCGGATTGCGCGGAAGCGGGCGGGTTATCGTAGAAACGGCGGCGGGCAAAACGGCGGCGCAAACCGCGCGCATCCGCCGCTTGGCGCTCGGACA